>NZ_FYDT01000002.1:0-227364 GCF_900187585.1 Pseudomonas sp. Irchel 3E19 | reverse complement strand
GTAGAGCGCCCAGACGTTTCTCAGTGGAAGCCAAATGATTGCCGTCCACCACTCGAAGCTGCCAGCCCGGCAACGTTTTGGTGCAGCCCAGCTCCTTGATGGTCGGAGTCAGACGTTGCGCACAACCGGTGACCAGAGCGCGTAACAGCGCAGGTTCAGTACGACTGATCTTGTCGTAGAGGGCAGCCAAACTGACAGGAAGATCTTCCAGTTGCCGCGCGGCGGCGTGCAGTGATGGCTTCAAGCCCAATGAAACAAGGGACATCAGCTTGATGATGGTCGAGAACAGTAGCTCACGAGAATACTGCCGTTGCCGATGCTCTTCGAAGACCTGATCAATCCACTCAGGCGCAATGGCCTGCTCCAGCGCCAATTTGGCCATGACACTGGCAGGTGCTTTTTTCTCGAAACGCGCTAGAACATCGGCCCACATCGTTCGGGTCCTCCTGGCTGAAGTATCAGGGGATTTTACCTAAGACCTTGAAAGGGATGGCCCTTACGGCGAGTCACCTTTTCCAAACGCCGAAAAGGTAACCGAAAAGGCTTTACCCTGACGTTCGGCCCTCGCTTAGGCTCGGGTTCCTTCGCTGCGGGATTGATCCGGGCGCATCGCCTCCGGTTTGCTTCGCTGCACCTCCTCTCGATGTGTTTGGCTTCGCCAAACGGTCGCTGCGCTCCCACCCCCGGATCAACCCCTCCACTCAGCCTGCCGACGGGCGCTCTAAGATCAAAAGCGGTACTCGAGCTTGCGCTCATTGTGTTGAGTGGGGCGGCATGCGCCGCGTGCGGGGGTGTACTTGTTTTCCTATTGGAGCTGGCTTGCCAGCGATGGCGGCCTGACAGCCGACCAAGTTCTGGCGGGTGTACTCGATCCCATTGTGGGAGCGAGCCTGCTCGCGAAGGCGGCCGGACAGCCGACCAAGCTTCGATAGATGTGCTCAACCTCCCTGTAGAAGCTGCCGAAGGCTCGGGCCGCGATCGGACGATCTTTTGATCTGCTTGGCTTTTGATGTGGCTTTTGATTTTTTGCCCCTTCGGCAGGCCGAGCGAAGGTGTCCATCCGGGGGGGGAGGCGCGCAGCGCCGTGCGGCGCAGCCGCATTCATCGAGAGGAGGTGCAGCGAAGCAAACCGTAGGCGATGCCCCCGGATGGACACCGTAGCGAGGGAACACTGAGCCTCAGCGAAGTGCCGTACGCCGGGGCAAAGCCTTTTGGGTTACCTTTTCGGCGTTTGGAAAAGGTGACTCGCTGTAAGAGCCATCCCTTTCAAGGTCTTAGGTAAAATCCCCTGAAAGGGATGGCTGTAAGAGCGAAACCGCCAGCGGCCCCAGCCGCAGCAACGGATATGCCCCCAATCCAAACATTGACCCATCTTCAAGCCATGCGTAGCCTTGCGCTTTCGAGGTTCTTCGGCCCATGCCGAAGCTAAGAAGGGAACGCGGTCAATGCCGCGGCTGCCCCCGCAACTGTGAACGGTGAAGTTCGTTGCCAAGCCACTGCCAGCTCAATCCACAGAGCCCGCGGGAAGGCGCAACGAACGCCAGGCCCAGCGCCTGAACACCGTCAGCCAGGAGACCTGCCTCGTCACAGATTCTCACTACAACCGGGCGGGGTGATCCGGTGGCGAACTCTCCAGGCACGCACGCGCGATGCCGGTTCTCGTCCCGTATGCCCGCCACTTTGCCAAAGGGCATACCGATGAAAACACTGGCCAAACTCCCCGTCACCATCGTCACCGGCTTCCTCGGCTCGGGCAAAACCACGCTGCTACGGCACATGCTCGATAACGCTCAGGGCCGCCGCATCGCAGTGATCGTCAACGAGTTCGGCGAGTTGGGCATTGACGGTGAAATCCTCAAACAGTGCACCATCGGCTGCACCGAAGAAGAAGCCTCCGGTCGCGTTTATGAACTGGCCAACGGCTGCCTGTGCTGCACCGTTCAAGAAGAATTCTTCCCGGTGATGCGCGAGCTGGTGGCACGTCGTGGTGACCTCGACCACATCCTCATCGAAACCTCCGGTCTGGCCCTGCCGAAACCATTGGTGCAAGCCTTTCAGTGGCCGGAAATCCGCAGTGCCTGCACTGTTGATGCGGTGATCACCGTGGTCGACAGCCCGGCCGTGGCCGCCGGCACTTTCGCCGCGTTCCCGGATCAGGTCGACGCCCAGCGCAAACTCGACCCGAACCTGGACCACGAATCGCCACTGCACGAACTGTTCGCTGACCAACTGGCCAGCGCCGATCTGGTCATCCTCAACAAGGCCGACCAGACCAGCCCGGAAGACCTCGCGCGCGTGCGCCTTGAAGTCGCCGAAGAGCTGCCGCCCGCAGTAAAAATCATCGAAGCCAGCAACGGCCGCCTGCCGCTGGACGTGCTGATCGGCCTCGGCGCCGGTTCCGAAGAACACATCGATAGCCGCCACAGCCATCACGATCACCACCACGACGGTGATGACGATCACGACGACCACGATCACGACGCTTTTGATTCGATCTCCATCGAACTGCCGCAAGCTGACGAAAGCCTGCTGCTCGATGCGCTGACGCAACTGGTGGTCCAGCACGGCATCCTGCGTGTGAAGGGCTTCGCGGCGATCCCGAACAAGCCGATGCGCCTGCTGATTCAAGGTGTGGGTACGCGTTTCGACAAGCACTTCGACCGTCAGTGGGGCGCCGATGAGGCGCGCGTCACGCGTCTGGTGTTGATCGGTCAGGAGCTCGACGCGGCGCAACTCGAAGCGCAACTGCGCGCCGCGCTCAGCGTTTAAGCCATGCACCTGCTCAGGACCCAGCCCGGCGGTTTCGTCTCGGATGACAACATTGCCGACCTTGGCCAAACCCCCGCCGAGCTGGTGATCCTGTGCAGCGGTGATTCCAGTCTGGCGCTGCTCGCCGAAGCCGCGCAGCAGTTGCCCGAGGATTATCCGAGCCTGCGTCTGGCCAATCCGATGCAGGTGCAGAATCACGCCTCGGTCGATTTGTACGTCGACGAAGTGTTGCGCCACGCCAAGGTGATCCTGATCTCGCTCCATGGTGGCATTGCTTATTGGCGTTATGGCGTCGAGCGTCTGATCGAGCTGACTGAGCGCGGTGTGCAGGTGATTCTGGTGCCGGGTGACGATCGCCCTGATCCGGAACTCAGCGATCTGAGCACCGTCGCAGCCGAGGATCGCGATCGACTCTGGCAGTTCTTGCGCCAGGGGGGCATGGGCAACGCGCTGGACTTCTTTCGTTGTCTGGCCAACCGTTGGCTGGCCCGCGATTACGTTTGGGGTGAGCCGCAAACGCTGCCGCGCACGGCGATTTACCATCCGCACAAAACTTCTGCCGCACTGAGTGACTGGCAAGCCGAATGGCTGCCCGAGCAACCGGTGGCGGCGGTGCTGTTTTACCGTTCGCACTTGCAAGCGGCGAACACCGCGTTCATCGATATTTTTTGCCAGCGCCTGCAGGCTGCTGGATTGAATCCGTTGCCGATCGCGGTAGCCAGTCTGAAAGAGCCCGGCTGTCTGTCGGTGGTCGAGGACTGGCTGGATGAAGTCGAAGCGGGGGTGATTCTCAACACCACCGGTTTCGCCCAGTCCAGCCCTGAAGCGCCGCATCTGCGGCCGTTTCGTCGCAACATCCCGGTGATCCAGGCGATCTGTGCCCAGGACAACGAGCCGGGCTGGCGCGACAGCGAGCAGGGCCTTGGGCCAAGGGATCTGGCGATGCACATTGCCCTGCCGGAACTCGACGGGCGCATCATCAGCCGGCCGATCAGCTTCAAGGATCTGGCCTGGCGTAGCGAGCGCAGTCAGTCCGATGTGGTCTGCTACCGCGCGCAACCGGAGCGCATGGATTTTGTCGCCGAACTGGCGCGGCGCTGGATCGATCTGGCGCGGGTGCCGAACGCCGAGAAACGCATCGCGTTGATCCTTGCCAATTACCCGACCCGCGACGGACGCATCGGCAACGGCGTCGGCCTCGATACGCCGGCGGCGGCGCTGAATATCCTGCGTGCGTTGCAGGCCGAGGGCTATCCGGTCACGGCAGAGTTGCCCAAAACCGGCACCGAGCTGATCCAGCAATTGCTCGGCGGCGTCAGCAACGATCTGGACACGATTGACCTGCGCCCGTGCCAGCAAAGTCTGGCGATGGACGATTATCTGACGATGTTCAATGCACTGCCTGACGCCAACCGCGCGGCGGTGGTCGAGCGTTGGGGCCCGCCGCAGAACGATCCGATGTGCCGCAACGGGCGCATGATGATCGCCGGTCTGCGTTTGGGCCTGACCTTTGTCGGTATTCAACCGGCGCGGGGTTATCAGGTCGATCCGAGCGCGGTCTATCACGATCCGGATCTGGTGCCGCCCCACGGTTATCTCGCGTTCTATTTCTGGCTGCGCAACACCTATGGCGCCCACGGCGTGATCCACGTCGGCAAGCACGGCAACCTCGAATGGCTGCCGGGCAAAGGTGTCGGACTGTCCGAGAACTGCTGGCCGGATGCGTTGCTCGGGCCGCTGCCGAACATTTATCCGTTTATCGTCAACGACCCGGGCGAGGGCGCCCAGGCCAAACGACGCACACAAGCGGTGATCATCGACCACTTGATGCCGCCGCTGACCCGCGCCGAAACCTATGGCCCGCTGCGTAATCTGGAGCTGTTGGCCGACGAATACTACGAAGCGCAGCTGCTCGATCCGCGCCGTGCCCGCGAGTTGCAACGCGACATTCTGCAACTGGTGCGCGATACGCAAATCGATCGTGAACTGCAGCTCGACGCAGCACTGGACAGCGACGCCGATGCGGCGATCTGGCTGCCGCGGCTCGACACCTACTTGTGTGATCTGAAGGAATCGCAAATCCGCGATGGCCTGCACATCTTTGGCGAGTCGCCGACCGGGCGTTTGCGCATTGATACGTTGCTGGCGTTGCTGCGCATTCCGCGTGGTGACGGCAAGGGCGCGCAGTCGAGTTTGCTGCGCGCATTGGCCAAGGCGTTCGAGTTGGGTTTTGATCCACTCGATTGCGCACTGGCTGATCCGTGGCTTGGCCCGCGTCCGGTTGAGCTGGTATCGTTCAGCGACGAAATCTGGCGCACTGCCGGCGATACCCGCGAACGCCTTGAACTATTCGCTACTGCGTTGATCTGCGAATCCCTGCAAATTCCCTGTGGGAGCGAGCCTGCTCGCGAAGGCGTCGTGTCAGTCGCTAAAGATTTAACTGAACCACCGCTTTCGCGAGCAAGTCCGCTCCCACAGGGGCCGGGCTGGATGGAAGTGAGTGCAATCACCGACCACCTGCGCGAAGTGGTCGCCCCACGCCTCGACGCCTGCGGTCCCGCTGAAATGCGCGGCCTGCTCGACGCCTTGAGCGGCCGTTTCGTCCCGGCAGGCCCGAGTGGCGCACCCAGCCGCGGTCGCCTCGACGTATTGCCCACCGGGCGCAACTTCTATTCGGTCGACGTGCGTAACCTGCCGACCACCACCGCATGGCGCATCGGCTTCCAGTCGGCCGCGCTGATTCTTGAGCGGCACTTGCAGGATCACGGCGATCACTTGCGCCAGCTGGGCTTGTCGGTGTGGGGCACCGCGACCATGCGCACTGGCGGCGACGACATCGCCCAAGCCATGGCGCTGATGGGCGTGCGTCCGGTGTGGGCCACCGGCAGTCAGCGTGTCGATGATTTCGAGATTCTGCCGCTGAGCCTGCTGGATCGCCCGCGTGTCGATGTGACGTTGCGGGTATCCGGATTCTTCCGCGATGCCTTCGCCAACTTGATCCGGCTGTTCGACGCGGCCGTGCAAGCGGTTGCCGCGCTGGACGAGCCGGATGATCTCAACCCCTTGGCCGCCAAAGTGCGCGCAGAACGCGAGGCGCTGCTGCAGTCGGGGCTGGATGAAGAGGCCGCGCGGCGTCAGGCCGGGTGGCGAATCTTCGGCGCCAAACCCGGTGCCTATGGCGCCGGCGTGCAGGGCGCCATCGACGGTCGGCTGTGGCAGAGCCGCGAGGATCTGGCCGAGGTTTACCTGAACTGGGGCGCCTATGCTTATGGCGGTTCCGACGAAGGCACGGCGGCTCGCGAACAATTCGTCCAGCGCCTGAGTCAGGTGCAAGCGGTGTTGCAGAATCAGGATAATCGCGAGCACGACTTGCTCGATTCCAACGATTACTACCAGTTCCAGGGCGGCATGCTCGCGGCCGTGGAAACCCTGCGCGGCGAAGCAGCGGCCAGTTACCACGGCGATCACAGTCAGCCGGATCTGCCGAAGATTCGCACCTTGAAAGAGGAGCTGAACCGGGTGATCCGCTCGCGGGCGGCGAATCCGAAATGGATCGACGGGGTCAAGCGTCACGGCTATAAAGGCGCGTTCGAAATGGCGGCGACGGTTGATAACCTGTTTGCCTTCGACGCCACGACGCAGTTGATCGACGATCATCAATACGCGTTGCTGGCCGATGCGTATCTGCTTGATCCGGCGACGCGTGATTTTGTTCGTGAGCATAATCCGCATGCGCTGCGGGACATGACCGAGCGGATGCTCGAAGCCCAGCAACGCGGGATGTGGCAGGAACCGGGGGCTTATAAAGAGGCTCTCGAAAATCTGCTGCTGGACATAGAAGAAGACACCTGACGCAGCTCATTTCAAATGTGGGAGCGGGCTTGCTCGCGAAAGCGTCGTATCAGACACCCAATGCGTTGAATGACACACCGCCTTCGCGAGCAAGCCCGCTCCCACCGTTTGAAAGCATTTCACCGACCATGACCGAGTAATGACGATGACCGACACCCCACATTTTCCGCTCTCCGCCGTGGTCGGCGCCGACGATCTGAAACTCGCCCTGTGCCTCACCGCCATCGATCCGAAAATCGGCGGCGTACTCATCGAAGGCCCACGCGGTATGGCCAAATCTACCTTGGCCCGTGGCCTTGCGGATCTGCTCGCCAGCGGCCAGTTCGTCACGCTTCCGCTGGGCGCCACCGAAGAACGCCTGGTCGGCACCCTCGACCTCGATGCCGCCCTGAGCGATGGTCGCGCGCAGTTTTCCCCCGGCGTTTTGGCTAAGGCTGATGGCGGCGTGCTCTACGTCGATGAAGTCAACTTGCTGCCTGATCATCTGGTCGATCTGCTGCTCGACGTCGCTGCCAGCGGCACCAACCTGATCGAGCGCGACGGCATTTCCCATCGGCATTCGGCGAAGTTCGTGCTGATTGGCACGATGAACCCGGAAGAGGGCGAGTTGCGCCCGCAACTGCTCGACCGCTTCGGCTTGAACGTCGCCCTCAGCGGCCAAACGGCACCGACCGAGCGCGGGCAAATCATCCGCCGCCGGCTGGATTTTGACAGCGACCCGCACGCGTTCTGCGCTCTGTGGGAAGCCGAGCAGCAAACCCTGCGCGAACGCTGCGAAAACGCCCGCCGCGCCTTGGCCGGCATTCCTCTGGATGATGCGGCGCTGGCGCAAATCACCGAGCGTTGCTTTGCTGCTGGCGTCGATGGGTTGCGTGCCGACCTCGTCTGGTTGCGCGCGGCCCGGGCCCATGCCGCCTGGCGCGGCGCCACGGCCATCGCTGAAGAGGACATCGACGCGGTGGCGGAATTTGCCTTGCGCCATCGTCGTCGCGAACAAACCCCGTCGAGCCCTCAGCAACAACCGGCGCCATCCCCGGCAAACGCGCAGGCCAGCCCCAATGAAGGGCAGGGCCAGTGGGGCGACATGCCGGCCCCGGCACTCGCCACCGGCAGCCGCCGTGAAGTGCCGAGCTGGCCAAAAAAGCCTTAGGCATTCGCCCCCGGTCCGACGCGGGGGCGAATGCCAGACCCCGCGCCGGGCAACTCGATAACGGACGCCTGGGTAAACGTCATGCCGCTCGCAGTGGTTCGGTGAACTGGCCGGGCACGCTGCTCAATGGTCGTCCGCAACGCCGTGAAGATCTGCTGTTTCAACTGCGCACCCGCTCGCCCCATGAGTTGTGGCTGGTGATCGTCGATGCCTCAGCCTCGACGCGCCGGCATAACGCACTGAGCGATGCCAAGGGCTTGCTCGCGCAACTGTTCGATGACGCTTATCGCCAGCGCGCGCGTTTGGCGTTGTTGACCGCCAGTGGAGCGGCGCCGAAGTGGCAGGTGCAAGGGCTGAAGGCCTCAAGCGGTTTGCGCGCCTGGCTGGAGGGGTTGGGCGCCGGCGGCGGCACGCCGTTGCTGGCGGCGCTGGCGCAGGCGCAGCAATGGCTGGCAGTGCGGCGCAAGCGCTTTCCTGCCGAGCAACAGCGTTTGCTGGTGGTGACGGATGGGCGTTTGAAAATGTGGGCAGGGTTACCGGTGCTGGAATGTCCGGGGCTGCTGATCGATATCGAGCGTGGGCCGATCCGGTTGGGCCGGGCAAAGGATCTGGCGGGGGCGCTAGACGCGGAGTATCGGCATATCGACGACCTTGATTCTGGTGTCGTCTGACCGGGCCTCATCGCGGGCAAGCCCGCTCTCACAGGTTTTTCTGCTGAACCCAGGCATTGTGCCCGCCTCGGGAACGGTGGGAGCCGGGCTTGCCCGCGATGGCAGCCACTCGGACTCGGATCTGTTGACCACAATTCGCATCGCTGCTCTATGCTGCACTCCAGCCCCAATCACAAGGAGTGAGCGATGCGAATTCTGGTCAAGAATGCTCAGGACGATTTCCGCGTCAAAGCCTACGCCGGTACTAACGGTGTGCTGTTGACGATGGACCTCGCCGAGCCGCGTCGCCGCGGCCTGCTTGGGTTTGCGATCGAAAAGCAGCAGGGCGCCAAACCGTGGTTGTTCCTGTTCAACAGCCTGACCTTCCCCGGCAAAGCCCACACATTCCCCCAGTTCCACGCCACCCCCAGCGATAAGGCCCCGCTGCAAAAATTCCGCTGGGCCGATTACGCGGTCAATCCGGGGATGACGATTCATTACCGGGTCCACCTGGCTTATGGCACGCCGGATGCGCCGCAACTGGGCGAATCGCTGGAGTTGACCATCACTTCAGACGACGGCCAACCCGCCAATCAACGTCTGATTTTCAACCGCGCCGTGGCCGCCAGTCAGGCGTTCCAGCGCAAATTTCCCGACCTCGATGCGCAGATCAGCGCCAACA
This sequence comes from Pseudomonas sp. Irchel 3E19, assembly GCF_900187585.1. Lineage (NCBI taxonomy): Bacteria > Pseudomonadati > Pseudomonadota > Gammaproteobacteria > Pseudomonadales > Pseudomonadaceae > Pseudomonas > Pseudomonas sp. Irchel 3E19. Next base: position 218,261 of record NZ_FYDT01000002.1, on the reverse strand, counting down.
GGAACATGCCCATCGAAGCCTGGCCCGATGCCGCACGGCAATGGTTGGAGAACGGCTTGCTCGGGCGTCTGCTGGGGTTTATCGAGCGCGCGGTCGATGGTCAGTGGGCGCTGGACATCGCCATTTATGAGTATCAGTTGCAAGCCATCGTCGATGCGGTGAACGCGGCATTTGAGCGGGGTGTGCAGGTGCGGGTGCTGTATCACGCCCGCGCCGATGACGAAGACACCACGATCAACGAAGCGAGCCTGGCGAAGCTGCCAGCGACGAGCAAGCGTGGACGGGTGACACACAACATCTTCCACAACAAATTCATTGTTCTTAGCCGGATCGACAATGCGGGCGAGCGCCAGCCGCAAGCCGTTTTGTGCGGCAGCACCAATTTCACCGCCAATGGCGTTTATCGTCAGGCCAACGTGGTGCATGTGCTGGACGACGCGAGGGTTAGTGCAAGTTATCTGCAACCCTTTGAGCAGATCTGGGCGCAGCCTGATGCTGTGGGTGTCACTCGCGAGTGGATCACTGAACACAACCCGATGGATGCCGCGCAATCGCTGTTCGCCGGTTTTTCACCGCGCACGGGTGGCGCTGATTTGCGTGAGTTTGTCGAGATCATCACTGCGGCGAAAAAGGACGTGTTGTTCGTCACCGCGTTCGCCTTGCCTGACGCAATCCTCAACGCGCTGCTCGGCCAGCCACACGACGACATTCTGCGTTACGGTCTGCAAAACACTGCCAGCCGCATCACCGGGTTTCACGCCGATCGCAGCGCCGAATTCGCCGCCACCGCGTTACTCAACACCGGTCTGGAAGGCTGGCTGCGCGAAAACATGAAGGGCCAGAAGGGCAATCTGTTGGTGCACACTAAAGCGGTGGTCACTGATTTCACCACGGACAATCCGACCATCATCAGCGGCAGCCACAACCTCAGCGCCTCGGCCAGCAATGGCAATGACGAGAACTACCTGATCATTCGTGGCGATACGGATCTGGCCGATCGTTATGGTCTGGAGTTGCTGCGGTTTTATGAGCATTACCGCTTTCGTTACTTCGCGAAGAAACTGGCGTTGAAGCAGGTGAGTCCGTTGGCGGTGGATGACCATTGGACCAATGATTATTACGTCGAAGGGGGGTTGCGCGAGCTGTCCCGAATGCGCTTTGCCGGACGGTAGCCGTTTTCTCTCTGGCCCCTTCGCGAGCAGGCTCGCTCCCACAGGTGATCGCGTTCCCATGTGGGAGCGGGCTTGCTCGCGAAGAGGTCATCAGTAACCACCCACCTTTACCGCTTACAGATTTTGAAATGATTTCGCACTGTAGGAAAAGTCACTCCAGGCTGTACGCTTCAAGGCCATTTTTCATTCAGGATTTACATGAACACCCTCTCGGAGCCTCCCGGTTATCCATTCCCCTCGCGCCACGGCGCGGTCTTGACGCACTCGCAGCATCCGGTTTTCCGACCCCCGTCTATTGTTGATAACGCGGCCCCAGAGCCTTCGCGTTGCGCTTTGCCGTGTCCGGCAGCCTGAATTTACTGAAGAGAGATCGAGACGTTTTATGGAATGGTTAGCGGATCCCACGGCCTGGTTAGGCTTGTTGACTTTGATCGTGCTGGAACTGGTGCTGGGTATCGACAACCTGGTGTTCATCGCAATCCTGGCGGACAAACTGCCCCCGCATCAGCGTGACCGCGCACGAATCATCGGCCTGTCGTTGGCGTTGATCATGCGTTTGGGCCTGTTGGCGAGTATTTCCTGGCTGGTCACCCTCACGCAGCCGTTGTTCGAGGTGTTCGACAAGAGCTTCTCCGGCCGTGACCTGATCATGCTGTTTGGCGGTGTGTTCCTGTTGTTCAAGGCCACCATGGAGTTGCATGAACGACTCGAAGGCCATGTCGGCGAGCGTACGAGCAACACCACTTACGCACTGTTCTGGCCGATCGTTGCGCAGATCGTTGTGCTGGATGCCGTGTTCTCCCTCGACGCGGTGATTACTGCCGTGGGCATGGTCGATGAGCTGGCGGTGATGATGATCGCAGTGATCATCTCCATCGGCCTGATGATCGTTGCGAGCAAGCCGTTGACGCGTTTCGTCAACGCTCACCCGACGGTGATCATGCTGTGTCTGGGCTTTTTGATGATGATCGGTTTCGCCTTGACCGCCGAAGGTCTGGGCTTCCACATCCCGAAAGGCTACTTGTACGCGGCTATCGGTTTTTCGATCCTGATCGAGGTGTTCAACCAGATCGCTCGCGCTCGACGCAAACGCTCGATGCAGGGCCTGCGCCCGATACGTGAGCGCACCGCTCACGCGGTCATGCGTCTGCTGGGAGGTCGCACGCTGGCGGCGGAAGAAGTCGGCGAGGAGATTTCCGATTTGCTGGATAACGGTGATGCGCCGAGCGCCGAGCTGTTCGACCGTCGCGAGCGAGTGATGATCAGCGGTGTGCTGCAACTGGCCGAGCGGCCGATCCGCCAACTGATGACCGTGCGGGCCGACATCGACAGTATTGACCTGGCAGACGATGCCGAGGCGATTCGTACCAAGTTGATGCACTCGTCCTACTCGCGCCTGCCGCTCATCCGTGATGGCGCCGTGGATGAACCGCTGGGCTTCGTGCACAAGAAGGAACTGCTCAAGGAGTACCTGGCCGGCACCGAGCCGAACCTGGAGCATCTGGCGCGCAAGACCATCAACCTGCTCGACAGCTATTCGATCCTGAACGCGCTGGAACAGATGCGCGCGGCGTCGACCCACATTGCCTTTGTGGTCAACGAGTTCGGCGACTTTGTCGGCGTGCTGACGATGACCGACATTCTCGAGTCGATTGCCGGCGAACTGCCCGATGCCAGCGAGATCGAAGGCCCGGACGTGGTCGAGGAGCAGGGCGGCTTCATGGTCAGTGGCGCATTGAACCTGACGCGAGTTCGCCAGCGCACCGGTTTCGCTGCCGAGCCGACCGAGGATTATCAGACTGTGGCCGGTTTGGTCATGAGCTTGCTGGACCGGCTGCCGATGATGGGTGATCGCCTGGAATATGAAGGCTGGCAGATGACCGTCAAGGCTGTGGAGGAGCGGCGAGTGACGCGGGTGTTGCTGGTGCGCGATTCTGCGTAAGTCAGCATTCTTGCGCTGACGGTGCCGGCCCCTTCGCGGGCAAGCCCGCGCCCACAGTGTCCGCGTCGTACACGAGACGTTGACCCCTGTAGGAGCAGGCTTGCCCGTGAAAGCGATGTGTCAGTCACCGCGACGATGACGGGAAATGCACGGCCTCAAATCACCCGGCGATGCGCACGCGTGATTGTGCAGAGCCCGCTCAACGTGCGGCGCAACCATGGCAGGTCATGTCGTGGCTTGCGCTGCAACAACGGCGCCTTGGTCTTGCCAATATGCCAGGCGAAATCCGCCGCCAATGTTTCCTCCGTGCCAATCCCCTTGAGTTTTTTCACCAGCCTGCCGTTCTGGTAGAACAGCACCGTTGGCGTGCCCGTGACCAGCGGATGGCGCGGCGATTGGCTGGTAATGAGCATGTAGATATTGGCGCGGTGCCGATACTGCTCGGCGATCTGTTTGAAGATCGGCCCGGCCCATTCGCAGGCAGGGCAGCGTTCGTTGGCGAAATACAGGATTACCGGCCGCCAGGTTTTCAAGGCTTTGCGGTAGATCGGAGCCAGAGGTGAACTCGGGTTGTCAGCGTTCATTGAAAACTCCTTTTCAACGAGCTAAGGGGGCTGGTGAGATTAATAGAGGCAAGAAAAAGTGACTACTGTCAGAAATTACAGGTAGGAGCGGGGCAGACTAAAAGCTAAATGCCATCCGCTATCTTGAGTGCTACCTTTCATGGACCCTTATGGTGTCGAAATCTGATGCGCCAGCGCTCACTGGATTTTTGCGTTACGGCGTGATTGGCTAGAGTTACAAAGGGTTTATGCGTATCTGCTGATACGATAAAAAATATTAATAAGGACATTCCATGTACACCAGTAACGAAAACGAAATCTATTCAGCAGAGGCGAGAGAGTTTGCTGAAGAGCAGGAACAACTGGTTAAAGTTCTTGAGTATAGAGTGGCGGACACTCATGACGACAGGGTGCGAGAGGAGTGCATGAGAGATTATGCGAGAGTTCTGTACTCTTCTTCATTCAGACGATTGCAAGGAAAGATGCAATTGTTGGGGGTCAATGCTCATACGTTTAATCGAAACAGGCTTACTCATAGTCTAGAGGTGGCACAGATCGCAAGATCCATCGCCTTTGATTTAGGTTTAAAGAAAACCGTCGTTTCCGAGACATGTTCTCTCGCGCACGATATTGGGAATCCACCGTTTGGGCATTATGGTGAAGTAGTGCTTAACGAGCTTTCAGCGGAAAGCGGCGGGTATGAGGGAAATGCTCAGGCGTTCAGAATATTGAGAACGCTTGAGAAAAAGCATCACTCCTATGATGGTTTGAATCTTACATTGCGAACGATGCTTGGGATTACTAAATATTTTCATAAGAGAAGTGATAACCCAAAAAAATTTCTCTACGATAGTGACTACGATTTTTTGCAAGAAGAATTACATCGTCGCGACGTGTCGGTTAGAAAAAGTATCGATGCTCAGATTATGGATCTGGCCGACGAGATTGCATACGCAGCCCACGATCTCGAAGATGCCCTTAGTTTTAGGGTGGTCACGATTGGTGAAATTCTTCATGAGTTCAAGATTAGCGATAAATATAGTGTGGCTTTCGAGCGGCTTTTCGAGATAGTAGAGTTTTCTCAAGCGGAAGCCCTGAATTGCCATAGGCAAGATACGTCCGAGGAGTATTCGGTTGTTTTAAGAAAGGAACTTACATCAAGAATTGTAAACGCGTTGTGCCGAGATATTGATGTGGTTGAGGTGGATGGGCAAAAATGCTTGGGTTACAAGAATGATTCTATGTTGGCCCTTGGCCTGAAAAAGTTGCTGTTTAAAGCTATATTAAGGAAGAAGGATGTTCAATTGTATGAACGTCGAGGGGAGAAAATAATCAGGGGTTTGTATGAGGTGTATTCGGACGAAAATTACAACAGAGACAACATTCTGCTTCCGCCTGAGCTGCGGGGGCTGCCTGACAGTAAGGGCAGGGTTGTAATTGACTATATCGCGGGCATGATGGACTCCTTTGCTGCTGAGGAGTACGAGAGGTTTTTTGGTAAGGGAAGCTCTGAAGCTATCTATATTAATCGTGGGTGAAAGTACCACGCCTGTAAGTGTGGACTTACAGGCGTGATTTGAGAATCGGATGGGTTATACTTTGTCATGCTGTGAAAGAAATGGGCAGCTGTAGCTGATGTCAATCATGTCGAGGTTTGATATGTGGAAATTTGCATAATCCCCGGATTTGCTTTGCTTTGGTTTTCCATATACAAATATGAAAGCAGTCGGGTGAGCGGCTTCGTGAACCTTCTTTAATCGCGTCGTTATGAGTTTTTTTATTCTATAGTTTTCAATCAGTTGGTCAGGTATCAATATAGTGGTCGTCAGTGATTTTTCACCGCTCTTTAGTTTCTTTTTAAATTTAATTTGGTAAGCGTCGTCGGCCCTGACTCTATTGATATAGGCCCATCCGTAGTAAATTAATGGGCTATTTGAGAGTTCTCCTAAATCATCCTCGCGAATGCTTTGTAGAAAGGATTCGTAAGTTGCGTCGTTGCCTCGGATGGCGATGCGGCGGTGCTTTAATGAGCCATCTTTTTGGTAGCGTAAGTAGCGACTGACTATCTGTCGGACGGAGTAAATGCTACTTGTTCTGCCTGTCTCTCTAAGGCGCGCTAGTGCTTTTTTGCTCGCAGTGCTTGTTTTTCGCTTTCGCTCATCCTGAAGTGGATCGTGGGCTTTTTCGTTATAGTATGATTCAGGACGACTCAGGAAGAATTGATCGACAATTGAGTCGTCAATTGCAGGGTTCTGTCCGCTAGGTAAATTATTTTTTTCATAGATTAAGTTTAGTGGTGTTTTCTGGTCTATCTCGCACTCACTGGAATGGTTTTTTCCAATTATTCGGTAGTGGACAACGACCTTCATATCCTGTGTGTCTTTATCCATGTTTGCGCAAGTTACTTTTGCGGAGCAGTTCGTTCCAGGACACAGAAAGGCTGTTTTATCTTTTATACGATCCGACCAGAAATAATCATAGGCTCGGTCCGCATCAATAAAGTCGTCAGCTTCAATGCTGTAGGCGATATCTAACGCCATAAAATAGTCTCTTCCTTATAGGTGGTGGCTCAATGCTACCTTGAGTGGCGTCTGCTCATCAACACGCACCATTTTGGGAAGTAAATAGCGTAGGCGTGTGGCAAAAGTACCCGATCAGCGTGTCTCTCAGTAGCGTGAATGATCCTTTTCTTCATGGACTCATTTCCTCGGCTCTTCGTATGCTACTGATTTTCAAGTAATTTTAATCCCCCGCAGATTTTCATCCATTCCTGTGGCACACTTTCTGCTGTCTATTCCGTAGTAGCAAGCCGTGTTCCGGTATAGCGGAATAAACACCATCCTGGAGTGCTTGCCATGCATCGCCGACCTTCCTTGTTCAAAGCGTGTGTTTTTGTTCTCGCGGCTTCTTCTGCTGTCATGGGTATGGCCCAGGCAGCCGACAGCAAGCTCGATGCAGTTCTGGCCCGTGGAAAATTGATTGTGGGCACTGGCAGCACCAATGCACCGTGGCATTTCCAGGGCGCGGACGGCAAGTTGCAGGGCTTTGATATCGACATCGCCAGGATGGTGGCCAAAGGGCTGTTCAACGACCCGAGCAAAGTCGAGTTTGTGGTGCAGTCGTCCGATGCGCGGATTCCCAATCTGCTCACCGACAAGGTCGACATGAGCTGCCAGTTCATCACCGTCACTGCCAGCCGCGCCCAGCAGGTGGCGTTTACCCTGCCGTACTACCGCGAAGGCGTTGGCCTGCTGCTGCCGACCAACAGCAAGTACAAGGAAATCGAAGACCTCCAGGCCGGTGGCGACAGCGTCACCGTGGCGGTGTTGCAAAACGTCTATGCCGAAGAATTGGTGCACCAGGCCTTGCCTAAAGCCAAGGTCGATCAGTACGACAGTGTCGACCTCATGTATCAGGCCGTGAACTCCGGCCGCGCCGATGCCGCCGCCACCGACCAGTCTTCGGTCAAATACCTGATGGTGCAGAACCCGGGCCGCTACCGCAGCCCGGCCTATGCCTGGAGCCCGCAGACCTACGCCTGCGCGGTTAAACGCGGCGATCAAGACTGGCTGAACTTCGTCAACACAGCCCTGCATGAAGCCATGACCGGCGTTGAGTTCCCGACTTACGCCGCCTCGTTTAAACAATGGTTTGGCGTGGATCTGCCATCGCCGGCCATCGGTTTCCCTGTCGAATTCAAATGATCCCGTGAGAGCGGGGCGCCGATAACGCGCCCCGCTCAAGGTGCTGCTGACCATGAACTATCAGTTGAACTTTGCCGCCGTGTGGCGCGATTTCGACACCTTGCTGGCGGGGCTCGGTCTGGGCCTTGAACTGGCCTTGGTGTCGATCGCCATTGGCTGCGTGATCGGCCTGCTGATGGCGTTTGCCTTGCTGTCGAAGCATCGCGCTTTGCGGGTGCTGGCATCGGTGTACGTCACGGTGGTCCGTAACACGCCGATTCTGGTGTTGATTCTGTTGATCTACTTTGCGTTGCCAAGTCTTGGGATTCGGCTCGACAAGATCCCCTCGTTCATCATCACGCTGTCGTTGTATGCCGGCGCCTATCTGACCGAAGTGTTCCGCGGCGGTTTGCTGAGCATCCCCAAAGGGCAGCGCGAAGCCGGGCTGGCGATCGGCCTCGGCGAATGGCAGGTCAAGGCCTACGTCACCGTGCCGGTGATGCTGCGCAACGTGTTGCCGGCGCTGTCGAACAACTTCATTTCGCTGTTCAAGGACACCTCGCTGGCCGCCGCGATTGCGGTGCCGGAGCTGACCTATTACGCGCGCAAGATCAACGTCGAGAGCTACCGGGTGATCGAAACCTGGCTGGTGACCACGGCGCTGTATGTCGCGGCCTGTTACCTCATTGCCATGCTGCTGCGTTACTTCGAGCAGCGTCTGGCGATCCGCCGATAGGAGGCAGCAATGTACCAATCTCCCAGTTGGTTGCATGAGTTGTGGGTCGCGCGCGAGCCGCTCTGGCAAGGTTTTCTGACCAGTGTGCAAGTGTCGGCGCTGGCAATCTTGTTCGGCACGTTGCTCGGTGTCGTCACCGGTCTGGTGCTGACTTACGGCCGCTTCTGGATGCGCGCGCCGTTTCGCTTTTACGTCGACATCATTCGCGGCACCCCGGTGTTTGTGCTGGTTTTGGCTTGCTTCTACATGGCCCCGGCACTGGGCTGGCAGATCAGCGCGTTTCAGGCCGGTGCCTTGGGTCTGACGCTGTTTTGCGGCTCACACGTTGCCGAGATTGTGCGCGGCGCGTTGCAAGCGTTGCCTCGTGGGCAGATGGAAGCCAGCAAGGCCATCGGCCTGACGTTTTATCAATCGCTCGGTTACGTGCTGTTGCCTCAAGCGTTGCGGCAGATCCTGCCGACCTGGGTCAATTCGTCTACCGAAATCGTCAAGGCCTCGACCTTGCTCTCGGTGATCGGCGTGGCCGAATTGCTCCTCAGCACCCAACAGATCATCGCCCGGACCTTCATGACACTGGAGTTCTATCTGTTCGCCGGTTTTCTGTTCTTCGTCATCAACTACGGCATCGAATTACTCGGCCGGCACATTGAAAAGCGGGTGGCCTTGCCATGACTGAAGCTCAAGTTTCCAACGCTGCAAACAGCCAGCCGCTGCTGGATATTCGCGGTCTGCACAAGCAATACGGCGCGGTCGAAGTGCTCAAGGGTGTCGACCTCAGCATGCAACGCGGCAACGTCGTGACGCTGATCGGTTCCAGCGGCTCGGGTAAAACCACGCTGCTGCGCTGCGTGAACATGCTCGAAGAATTCCAGGGCGGGCAGATCCTGCTTGAGGGCGAATCGATAGGCTATGACGAGGTCAACGGTAAGCGCGTGCGCCATGGCGAAAAAGTCATCGCACGGCATCGCGCCATGACCGGCATGGCGTTCCAGCAATTCAACCTGTTTCCGCACCTGAGCGCGTTGCAGAACGTTACCCTGGGCTTGCTCAAGGTGAAGAAGATGCACAAGGACGAAGCCGTGGTGCTGGCCGAGAAATGGCTGGAGCGGGTCGGCCTGCTGGAGCGGCGCAATCACTTTCCCGGCCAGTTGTCCGGCGGCCAGCAACAGCGCGTGGCGATTGCCCGGGCGATTGCGATGAACCCGAGCCTGATGCTGTTTGACGAGGTCACTTCAGCGCTTGACCCGGAACTGGTCGGCGAAGTGCTCAATGTGATCAAGGGCCTCGCCGAAGACGGCATGACCATGTTGCTGGTGACCCACGAAATGCGTTTCGCCTTCGAGGTCTCGGACAAAATCGTTTTCATGAATCAGGGGCGGATCGAAGAGCAGGGGCCTCCCAAGGCGCTGTTCGAACGCCCGCAATCGCCGCGTCTGGCTGAGTTTCTGAAAAGCACGCGGTTCTGAATTTTCACTTTTGTAATCAGGAGAAACACTCATGAGCATTAAGCGTTACGGTACCGGCAGCACTGCCGCTGGCGGTCAGCCTCGTCCATTCGCCCGCGCCGTGGAAGCGGATGGCTGGCTACACGTATCCGGCCAGGTGCCGGCGGTAGATGGCGAGATCATTGTTGGCGGCATCGTCGAGCAGACCCACCAGACCATGAAGAACCTGATCGCAATTCTTGAAGAGGCCGGTTATGGCCTGGAAGATGTCGTGCGTGTCGGCGTGTGGCTGGATGATCCGCGTGACTTCAGCAGTTTCAACAAGGTCTTCGGCGAGTACTTCAAGCCGGAACACGCGCCGGCACGGGCCTGTGTACAGGCGAGCATGATGGTGGATTGCAAGGTTGAGATTGATTGCATCGCCTACAAGAAGAAACCCTGAAATCTGTGCTGACTTCTTCGCGAGCAGGCTCGCTCCCACATTTGAAATGCATTCCCCTGTGGGAGCGAGCCTGCTCGCGAAAGCGGTCTACCAAGCGACGCAATACTCTCGGTAAACTCCCGGCGACTTTGAATGGGAACCACTGACATGACCGAAGACACCATCAAACGCCGGGCACGCGGTCTGGACCGGGCGTTCGATATCCTCGACTTCCTCAAGGAGATCGGCCAGCCGCTGCGCCCGAACGACATCGCCAACGGCATCGGCAGCCCGAAATCGACGGTCTACGAACTGGTCGCCTCATTGCTGGAACGGCGGATTCTGGAACCGGTGGGCAAGGACGGTCACGTCTATCTCGGTCGCCAGTTGTACTTCCTCGGCCAGGCGCATCTGCGTCATTTCGACCTCAGCCGCGAGGCCGATCACGCCTTGCAGGAGATCGTCAGCCAGACCCATGAAACGGCGCAGATGTGCCTGCTCAACGGGCGCAAATACACCGTGGCGCTGATGAAGGAGGGCGAGCGGCATTTCCGTATTTCGTCCGACATCGGCGAGAACGCACCGATCCCGTGGACCGCATCCGGGCGCCTGCTACTGGCGCATCTGAGCGATCAGCAGATCATCGACCTGATCGACGAAGACGACTACATCCTGCCCGACGGCGAACGCCTGCCGCTGGAACGCTTTCTGGCGGAAATCCGTCAGGCCGGCATCGATGGATTCTTCTCCTTCGACAGCGTCGCCGACACCTTCACCCATTGCTTCGCCGCGCCGGTCAAAGACCCACACGGCGTAGCCATCTGCACTCTGTGCATCGTCGCCCCACGGGCCGATGCGAAGAACAATTACAACGACTATCGCCGGGTGCTGATCGAGAGCGCCAACAGCCTCGCCCGGCGCATCAACGAATAACCGCGACTGCCTGCAGCCGCGAATGAATGCGAGGAGTTTGACCATGACGACTGCCATCAATACTGCTGTGGAAAAGGGCGACGCCGCCATCGACGCGCACCTGGTGCGGGACATCAGCCTGCCGGCGCTGGTGCTGCACCGCGAGGCGCTGGAGCACAACATTCGCTGGATGCAGAAGTTCGTCAGCGACAGCGGCGCCGAACTGGCGCCCCACGGCAAGACCAGCATGACCCCGGCGTTGTTCAAGCGTCAGCTCGACGCTGGCGCGTGGGGCATCACCCTTGCCAGCGCGACCCAGACCCGTGCGGCTTATGCCCACGGCGTGCGTCGGGTGCTGATGGCCAACCAATTGGTCGGCACGCCGAACATGGCGCTGATTGGCGATCTGCTGGCGGATCCGTCATTTGATTTCTATTGCATGGTCGATCACCCGGCCAACGTTGCCGATCTTGGCGCCTACTTTGCTTCGCGCGGCGTGAAACTCAACGTGATGATTGAGTACGGTGTGGTCGGCGGTCGTTGCGGGTGTCGCAGCGAGCAGGAAGTCATCGAACTGGCCAAGGCGATCAACGCGCAGCCAGCGCTGGCGCTGACCGGTATCGAAGGTTACGAAGGCGTTATTCATGGCGATCATGCGGTTAGCGGTATTCGCGAGTTCGCCGCGTCGCTGGTGCGTCTGGCGGTGCAATTGCAGGACAGCGGCGCGTTTGCCATTCCCAAGCCGATCATCACCGCCTCGGGTTCGGCGTGGTATGACTTGATCGCCGAGTCGTTCGAAGTGCAGAACGCGGGCGGGCGTTTCCTCAGCGTGTTGCGTCCGGGCAGTTACGTGGCGCACGACCATGGCATCTACAAAGAGGCGCAGTGCTGCGTGCTCGATCGTCGTAGCGATTTGCACGAAGGGCTGCGCCCGGCGCTGGAAGTCTGGGCGCACGTCCAGTCGCTGCCGGAGCCGGGGTTTGCGGTGATTGCGCTGGGCAAACGTGATGTGGCATACGATGCCGGGTTGCCGGTGCCGTTATTGCGTTACAAGGCTGGTGTGGTGCCGGCGGTGGGCGACGATGTTGGCGCCTGCAAGGTCACGGCGGTGATGGATCAGCATGCGTTCATGACGGTGGCGCCGGGGGTTGAATTGCGGGTCGGGGACATTATTTCCTTTGGTACGTCGCACCCGTGCCTGACTTTTGATAAATGGCGTGTGGGCTTGCTGGTGGATGAGCAGTTGTCGGTGATTGAAACCATGGAGACTTGTTTCTAAGGCTCTAGACCGAGGCGCCGCCATTCGCGAGCAGGCTCGCTCCCACAGGGATCGAACTCTAACTGTGGGAGCGAGCCTGCTCGCGAAAGCGCTTGTCCAGACACCATTGATCAACCAGAGACACCACAAAATGACCACCCTCAGCCCCTTGGGCCCCAACACCCCACGCATTGCCCTGATCGGCGAATGCATGATCGAACTGCAGCAGCGCGCCGATGGCAGCCTGCAGCAAAGCTTCGGCGGTGACACCCTCAACACCGCTGTCTACCTCTCCCGCGCTTTGGGCGACAAGGCTCAGGTCGATTACGTCACCGCGCTGGGCGATGACAGCTTCAGCGATGCCATGTGCCAGATCTGGACCAGCGAAGGCATTGGCCTCGATCTCGTACAACGCCTGCCGGGCCGTTTGCCGGGCCTGTATTGCATCCAGACCGACGCCAACGGCGAGCGGCGCTTTCTCTACTGGCGCAACGAAGCGGCGGTGCGTGATTGCTTCACCACCCCGGCCGCCGAACCGATTCTGGCGGCGTTGCCGGATTATGACGTGCTGTATTTCAGTGGCATCACCCTGGCCGTACTCGGTGCGCAGGGCCGCGAAAGGTTGATCCAGACCTTGCTCGAAGCGCGCCAGCGCGATGCTCGAATCGTCTTCGACAACAACTATCGGCCCCGTCTGTGGGCGTCACCCGAAGACGCACGAGCGGCCTATCGCAGCGTGTTGCCGCACATTGATCTGGCATTGCTGACGCTGGATGACGAGCAGGCGCTGTTCGGTTTTGCTGACTCCGAGACCGTGTTTGAGGCTTATGCGCATATCGGCACGCCAGAAGTGGTGCTCAAGCGTGGCGCTGAAGCCTGTTTGATTCGCTGTGATGGCGAGTCATTCGAGGTGCCGGCGCAGAAGGTTGAAACGGTGGTGGACACCACGGCGGCGGGGGATTCGTTCAGTGCGGCGTATCTGGCCAGTCGACTATCGGGTGGCAGTCCGGCGGAGGCTGCCGAGGCCGGCCACCGACTGGCAAGCCAAGTGATTCAAGTGCCGGGTGCGTTGATTGCGAAGTAAACGCTGAATGGCCGCTTGCTGCGCAATCGGTTCGCGAGCAAGCCCGCTCCCACATTGGAATACGTTCTCCTGTGGGAGCGAGCCTGCTCGCGAAGGGGGCCGAAAGCCATCCCCTAATCGCGGTAAAACACCTGCACCAGGTGATAACCGAATTTGCTCTTGATCGGCCCATGCACGGTGCGCAAAGGCTTCTTGAAAATCACCGCATCAATCGCGCCGACCATTTGCCCCGGCCGCACTTCACCCAGATCACCGCCGCGCTTGCCGGACGGGCAGGTGGAAAATTTCTTCGCCAGCACATCAAACGCTTCGCCCTTGGCGATGCGCTGTTTGAGCTGTTCGGCTTCTTCGGCGGTTTTCACCAGAATATGGCGGGCTTGGGCTTTCATCTTGCGGTACCTGATAACGGGGTGACGGCGGGGCGCGCGATTATGCCTCAAGTCACGCGGTTTGGTTGATCATCATGCGAATCTTGCTGGCCAGCAGTTCAATCGAAAACGGTTTGGCGACCATGTCCATGCCGTCCTCGAGAAAACCCTGTCGCTCGGCGGCTTTTTGCGCGTAACCGGTCATGAACAACACCTTCAGGCCCGGGCGATGCTGGCGGGCGATTTCCGCCAATTGCCGGCCGTTCATGCCCGGCAGGCCGACGTCGGTCACCAGCAGATCCACGCGTAACGCCGATTCCAGCAGCGGCAGGGCGGTCTTGGCATCTTCGGCTTCGTGAGCCTGGTAACCCAGCTCCTTGAGCAGGTCGAGCACCAGCATGCGCACCGCCGGATCGTCCTCGACCACCACCACCGTTTCGCCGGTTTCGGCGGCTGCCGATTGCAGCGCCGGCGCGCTGGCCGGACGCTCGGGCTCCAGGCCGAACATTCGTGGCAAGAACAGCCGCACAGATGTGCCTTGGCCCGGCAGGCTGTCGAGGCTGATGTGGCCGCCTGACTGCTGGGCAAAACCATAAATCATCGACAGACCGAGGCCGGTGCCCTGACCGATCGGTTTAGTGGTGAAGAACGGATCAAATGCCTTGGCTTTGACCGACGGCGTCATGCCAGTCCCGTTATCGCTCACCGCGAGCATCAGGTAGTCGCCGGCCTTGACCGGTTCCAGCGTGGTGATGTCGCTGCCGTCGAGGTAGACGTTGGCCGTTTCGATCAGCAGTTCACCGCCCTCTGGCATGGCGTCGCGGGCGTTGATCACCAGGTTGAGCAGGGCGTTTTCCAGTTGACTGACGTCGGTGCTGACCGGCCACAGGTCATCGGCCAGCCGCAGTTTGAGGTCGATCGGGTCGCCTTTGGTGCGGCGGATCAGATCTTCCAGTGAGTGAATCAGCTCGTTGACGTTCAGTTGCTTGCGATCCAGCGACTGCCGCCGCGAGAACGCCAGCAACCGGTGGGTCAATGCGGCGGCGCGGTTGGCCGAGGCCACGGCGGCCTCAGTGAAGCGGCCAATCTCATTGGCGCGACCGTTGGCGATGTAACGCTGCATCAGGTCGAGGCTGCCAATGATCCCGGTGAGCATGTTGTTGAAGTCATGGGCGATACCGCCGGTGAGTTGACCGACCGCTTCCATTTTCTGCGCATGACGCAGGGCGTCCTCGGCGCGTTCGCGTTCGAACATCTCGTTCTGCAGACGCTGGTTGGCCTGGGCCAGTTGCTCGGTGCGGGCAGTGACCCGCTCCTCCAGGGTTTCGTTAAGGTTGCGCAGCGCTTCTTCGGTTTTCTTGCGTTCGCTTTCGTCGATCACAAAGATGTAAAAGCCGTTGACCGCACCGTCGGCACCGTAGCGTGGCAGGTAATTCATCAGGGCATGGCGGTTGCTGCCATCGCGGTGCGGGGTGTACAGGCTGAATGAGCAGGAGCGCCCGGCCAGCGCCTCGGCAATGTACGGTGCGCGCAGAAAATAGGCTTCCTCACCGATCACTTCGCGAATCGTCCGGCCGTAGAGCTCCTGTGGCGTCAAACCGTACCAGTCGAGGTAGGCCGCGTTGTTCAGGCGAAACCGCTCCTCGCAGTCGACGTAGCTGATCAGGATCGGCATGGCGTTGATGATCAACTGCAATTCGGTCTGGCTCTGACGCAGCGCCTGCTCGGTGTTTTTGCGTTCGGTCAGGTCCAGTGCGGCGCCGAGGAAACGCACCGGTCGGCCATGGTGATCCTTGTAGCAGCGCCCGCGCGCGAATACCCAGCGCAACTCGCCATTGGCTTGCAGCAAGCGATATTCCTCGGCGTATTCGGTGCCATGGGTGATGCAATGCTTGATGCTGCGCGCGATCATGGCGCGGTCTTCGGGGTGCACGCCTTGCAGGTAATCGCTGATCGGCAACTGCCCGGCCTGCGCCGGATCGATGCCGTGCAGCTGGGCGAAGTGCGCGTCAGCGATGAAGCGGTCTTCGCCGATGTCCCAGTCCCAGGTGCCGACGGCGTCGGTGGCGGCCAGCGCCAGTTGCAGGCGCTCTTCGGTTTCCCGTTGCACGCGCAGGCTTTCATCGGAGCGTTGTTGCAGTTCCAGAGCGATGCGCCGGCGTTCATTGGTTTCGATGGCGGTCACGAGAATACCGGCGACCTCGGCGGTTTCATCGCGAATCGGGCTGTAGGTCAGGTCGAGCCAGAAGTCGGCCTCCTTGCCATCGCGTTGCAGAGTGAAACGTCGCTCGCTGTAAGTGCGCACCTGGCCTTGCAGGACGGCGCGGTAAATCGGGTCAGTGAAGTCGTGCAGTTCCGGCCATGTCTGGTGCGCTGGCTGGCCGAACGCATAGGGATGCTTGCTGCCGGCGAGCAGGGCAAAGCCGTTGTTATAAATCTGCGTGAGTTGCGGCCCCCACAGCAACAGCATCGGCATCGGCGAGTGCAGCACGATGTCGACCGCCGTGCGCAGGCTTTGCGGCCAGGTGCTGGAGGCGCCCAGCGGGCTGTTGCTCCAGTCTGTGCGGGCAATCAGCGCCTGAGCGTCGTCGTTGGCGGGTGTAGCATTCATCACGTGAGTCCTGAGCGTCAGTCGGTAAGGCAGCGTCTACTATTGTTGCAAAGCGGTAGACGCAGTATGGCCCGTCGCGTCACGCGTCTGGCCATCTTCTGATCATTGAATGCTTCGCAGGTCATTTTTGCCATGGAAATCGATGCACTGTTGCAACAACTGGCCAGCCGGCATGGCTCCGATCTGTACCTGTCGACCGGCGCGCCGCCCAGTGCGCGTTTCCAGGGCGTGCTGAGCGCGCTGGGTGAGCAGCCTTTGAAACCCGGTGAAGTCGCCGCCATCGCCAACACCCTGATGGACGCCGAGCAGCGCAAGGAGTTCGACCGCGATCTGGAAATGAACCTGGCGATTTCACGGCCGGGCATCGGCCGCTTCCGGGTGAACCTGTTCAAACAGC
This sequence comes from Pseudomonas sp. Irchel 3E19, assembly GCF_900187585.1. Lineage (NCBI taxonomy): Bacteria > Pseudomonadati > Pseudomonadota > Gammaproteobacteria > Pseudomonadales > Pseudomonadaceae > Pseudomonas > Pseudomonas sp. Irchel 3E19. Next base: position 201,669 of record NZ_FYDT01000002.1, on the reverse strand, counting down.
GTAACGATGTGTCGATCGTGATCCGCAATGTCAAACTCGATATTCCCCGCTTCGAAGACCTCAAACTGCCGCCGGTGCTGCTCGAAACGGTGATGCTCAAGCAAGGCCTGATCCTGTTCGTCGGCGCCACCGACTCCGGCAAATCGACATCGCTGGCAGCGCTGATCGACTATCGAAACCGGCACAGTGCCGGGCACATCATCACCATCGAAGACCCGATCGAGTACATCCACCGGCACCAGTTGTCGATCATCAATCAGCGCGAAGTCGGCGTCGACACGCGCAGTTTTCATGCGGCGCTGAAGAACACCTTGCGCCAGGCCCCGGACGTGGTGCTGATCGGCGAAATCCGTGATCGCGAGACCATGGAACACGCGTTGGCGTTTGCCGAAACCGGACATTTGGTGCTCTCGACCTTGCACGCCAACAATGCCAATCAGGCGCTGGAGCGCATCATCAATATGTTCGCCGAAGAACGTCGTGCGCAGTTGCTGCATGCCTTGGGCAACAATCTGAAAGCATTTGTCTCGCAGCGCTTGGTGCGCACTGTTGACGGGCAACGCAGGGCCGCGGTTGAGGTGATGCTGGGTACGCCGACGATTGCTGATTTGATCCGCCGCAATGAATTGGGTGAGTTGAAAACGATCATGGATAAGTCAGCAGAATCCGGGATGCAAACGTTTGATGCTGCACTTTATAAGTTGGTGGTGGAGGGGGTTGTTGTTGAGAGTGAAGCGCTGAAATATGCAGACTCTATTAATGATTTAAGGTTGCGCCTGAAACTTCACGCCGATTCGGGTGGGGCGGTTGTCGGTAATTCGGGAAGTTGGGAGGTGTTGGATTAGAGTTGGTAGATTTTGTTTTTCTGAATCGCAATACGGATTAACATAATCCTGGTTTGCAACTTTTGCACTTTTGTTAAGTTGGTCTTCCATTAATTGTAGTTTGGAAGTTGCAATGAAAAACAGAAGTTCAGAAACTCCGCTGGCGTTGTTCGACGGGCGTAGTGAATTGATGTGTGGTGACGGTGATTGGGTGGAGGGAGATCGTTTAGTCAGCATCCTTGGGTCCTACCTTGACGGGAAGGCAGATGGCGATAAAATAAATCTGGCGAACATCGATTTCAGGATGGAGGAAGATTCCTCGCTGAATCGAATCTGTATTCCGCTGCGTAAAATGCTGAGCGACTTTGTCGACTCGGACGCCTTTATAGATCGAGCCGAATCGAAAGGCTACTCTAACCGCGACGACGTTTATGTCACCTACTATGGTTCCCTGATCTTTCCTCTGGGGCCGGGGAGCTGGGACGACCTGACTGAAGAACTGAAAGCCGATCCTTATGATGCACCAAAGTTAAAGCGCTTGGCCGAAGCGGTAAATGCTTCGGGCGGCCGTATTCGAAAGGGCCTGACAGCTACTGTAGAGCAATGGTTGCGTTTCCATGGTTTCAAGGTGCCGACAACAGTAGGAGGAACCAGAAAACTTTTATCCTTTATGGCGTGGAAGTGGCCGGAAAATGATCAGTTTGGAAACTACTGGAGTTATATCAGTGGTCAGGATTCGGAATCAGTTGTATTGGTTCAAGACGACTACGAAGAAATTCGCAGGTTGACCGCCACACTGTGTCCTGGTGGGGTGGGTCTGTTGAACACCTTATATGCAAAAGTACGGTCTACGCTTTCCGGGAATCCGGACTGGCAGAGTGCAAATGAAACGTTAGTGAAGCTGGTGAACCATACTTCTTCGCAAGCGCTGGCAAAACAATACATCGATGCTTTGGGTTGGTGCGGTGTGCGTGACGGTGATGAAGGGCAAGCGCATGACTTGGCGCAGTTTCTGCTCACGGCGATTCTTGTCGAACTCAATCACTTCATTGGCACAGAGCAAAAACGCAACTTCGTAGGCACCTTTGATCTTCACGATCCTGTGCTGTTCGCAGACAAGCCGGGGAGCGTAATTCGCAAGGGACTGGACGAGTATTTGTCACATTCTCCAACGGTCTCCAACGAGACAGCGCCTCTGGCATCTCATCTACTATTGGCCAACCTTGCTCCAGCGCTACTGGTGAAAGACGTCCCTCCTGGCATCACATTGGGATCGATTGGCTGGGTGACGTTTTGCCAGGCGGTAGCCTTCGTCGAAATGAACGCCAAAGGTGCATCCCGTTTCATGACGTACGACCAGGTCATGAAGTTTGCCGATATGGAGGAGTTCAGTTCGACATTGGGACAATTGCAGAGTCTGGTGTCTGTCGACGCGATCATCGATTGGGGGTTAGTCAACGATGTCATCAGCCATGAAGACCTGAAAACCGATGCACCGGTTGCCTCTGAGACTGCCCTTGATGTTTATCAAGCCCACGTAAAGTACTTGGCCAAATGTGCTCAAATATGGGCAACAGCACCGCCGGATCGGATAGAGACAGCATTGGAGGCACTGCAAGCGGCTGCGCCGGGCTGTGACTTCCTGAGCAAGAAAATACTCAGGCACTACACCGATACACTAGGAAACTCATACAAGATGTCCATGCTCGACTTGCACGTGGAAGGTGAGTTGGTGGGTGGGGAATGGGACTGGCGCGAAGCGCGCAGCCTTTACGATGTTTATCCAGGCTTGACCCGTATGAGTTCCAATCAGGTCAACTTCCAGAGACAGGCTCACAGCCATCACCAAAAGCTTCATGAGGCGCTGGCGTCAAATGTCAGATTGGCGATTGCATCCATGCCGAGTCAGGATCGCGATATTTTTGATAAAAGCGAGATCCATTTCTTTACGATTCGTCCGCCGGTTGCTGAAATTGTCGGCCAGTCGAGTTCAAGTATAGGGCTGACAGGAGCTAACCTTAGCACCGCGCGACCCAAGGAAACTCAGGCGAGGATAGATGCAGCGACAGGTCGTTTCGGGGTCGTGATGTATGTTTCGATCGGCCGGGATCAGTACCTTTGCTACGAAATGTTCAACTTGCGCGGTGAATGTCGAAGAAATAACAATCTGGGCGGCTACATTCATAATCGTGGGTGCGTGAATCAACCCGCAAGACTGGATTTCAAAGGGTCCATGAATGAAGACATGCCAGCCGCGTATGCTGGAACAAACACACCAGTCGACCTCGACAGTTACACCAATGGCACTGCACCTCGATCGAAACAGTTCAGCCATGCCGTGATTGACAAACTGGGCACTTTGAAGGCACCCACGTTCACGCCGACATTGAAAACCAGTGCTTACCAGTACTACGTCAGCCCACGCGCTCACGCTATTGCGCACTTCATTACGACTCATCGTCCGCTGGCAACCGTTCAGGAGTACACCGAAGCGCTCACCGTCTACACAGAGCGAGAACAGACCCGTGCGACTACCGACAAAGTGGTGACGTTCATCATTGATCTGGTCGTACCCTTCAAAAAATGTATTGAGGACTTGTCCTCGGGCGATAAAAACCGGGTGGCCGATGGCGTGTTCGGCTGCACAATGGATGCCATCGGCATCCTCTTTACGGTCCTGGGAGCGACCTCCAAAGTATTGAGCATCGCCTCCAGAACGGCGTCAATGACGTCGAAGTTGGTCAGCAGTCTGAAGTTTGGTTTGAAGTTGACGGTGTCGACGCTCAACCCGCTTGATGGGGTGCCAACCTTAGGCTACCAACTAACCAGAAAGCTCTTGAGAAACGGTTTACAACTGGGCAAGCAAGGCGCACAGCTGATAGAACTGGCCACACTACAGATACAGGTTCTGACCGGCAAAGTGGACTGTGCGGACTTGCTAAAGGCGAGTGCGCTGCCTCAAATCGGCAAGGGTAAATGGCGACCTCGTGGTCATTCAGTCGATATTTTTGATGTCTCTGCCATCGCCAGAAACAATCGCTGGTATGGCGTCAACCGTTTCGGCAGACCATGGGGCAAGCCACTCGAATTTGACTTCAAGCAAGCATTCAAGGGGCCTGAAATTCGCAGAGAGTTGCCGGCCAGCTATATCCAACATGTTATCGAGCAAAGCATTCCCTTGGTCACTCGTAAAATCGACAATGCCATTGCGGTCCTGTCAAACGCTCGGCTCAACCTTAAAACCGACCCCGCCATTGGTTTGTTTCTGGGCACTACAGCAGAGGCGCGGGACAGTTTGCTCAACTGTCTGCGAGTCATCAAAGCAGATTTTGGTGGTATCTCCTTGAGCAATTTCATATTGGACCCGCTGAAGGACGATGTGACTATTGTTGAGGTCAGGCCTGTGAATTTCACACAGTGGAAGGAGCTGTCAGGCGCAGATAAGGCTTCTCATCAATTTCTGGCGGTCAATGCTCAAAACCTTAATGACCGTTTAGGTGCTGCCGGCTTCAAGTACGGTGAAATTGCCGATGACCTGATTCATGAAATGTTCCGTGCCGGTGCGGGTCGGGTCGACAGGGTGACTGCCGCTGCGGCGGGAGAGAATGCTCAAGGTTTAAATGTGGCCGCTCTGTTGAAGCTGGCAGCGGGTCGTCTACCGAAGTCGCCTGACGTGCAGAGCACCGACTTCCACAGCCGTAACGAAGCCTTGGCCAATGCCGACTCCTACGCAGTGACCACCGCCTTGCTCAGTCAGGTAATAACTGATTATCCGAAGTTTTCGGAGAATATCGAGACACTGACGCGTGCGGTTGCCAGTAACGATGGCGGTGAGGTATGGGTCAACATGAATGCCAAATAAGTGAGGACGTTACCGCAGACTTTGCGGCGGTAACGCTCAAAGATTGTGCGTTCGAGCGATTCAGCTCATGAGCTCCGGCCGATCCCGAAACTGCTCCAGCGCTTCGGGATTGGCCAGCGCATCGGTATTCTTCACGGCTTGCCCGTGCACCACGTTTCTCACCGCAAGCTCCACCACCTTGCCACTGATGGTGCGCGGGATGTCGGTCACCGCGAGGATTTTCGCCGGCACATGCCGTGGCGTGGTGTTGGCGCGAATGACCTGACGGATCTGCTGTTGCAACGCCTCGTCCAGTTCGGCGCCATCCTTCAGACGTACGAACAACACCACGCGCACGTCATCCTGCCAGTGCTGCCCGATCGCCACGCTGTCGAGCACTTGCGGGACCTTCTCGACCTGACGATATATTTCTGCCGTGCCAATGCGCACACCGCCGGGGTTGAGGACGGCATCCGAGCGGCCGTGAATCAGCATCGCGCCGTGAGGCAGTTGTTCGGCGTAATCGCCTTGCGCCCATACGCCAGGAAACAGGCTGAAATAGGACTGGCGCAGGCGGCTGCCGTCGGGGTCGTTCCATAAGCCAATCGGTATGGCCGGGAAATGCCGGGTACACACCAGTTCACCTTTTTCACCGACCACTGGCTGGCCGGCGTCATTCCACACCTCAACCGCCATGCCCAGGCTTTTACCCATGATTTCGCCGCGCCGTACCGGCAGCAGCGGATTGCCATTGACGAAACACGAGACGATATCGGTGCCACCGGACATCGAGGCCAGGCACACATCCGTTTTGACGTCGCGATAGACGAAGTCGTAGCTTTGCGGCGACAACGCCGAGCCGGTACACAGCAGGGTTTTCAGGCTGCGCAGATCATGGCTGTCGCGAGGTTTGACGCCACTGCTTTCCAGTGTCGCGAGGAATTTGGGGCTGGTGCCGAACACACTGATGCGTTCATCGTCGATCAAATCGAGCAAACGTTCGTTGCCGGGGTGAAACGGCGAGCCGTCGTACAGCACCACGGCACTGCCGACGGCGAGCGCCGAGACCAGCCAGTTCCACATCATCCAGCCGCACGTCGTGTAATAGAACAGGCGGTCGCCGGGGCCGAGATCGACGTGCAAGCCGTGTTCCTTGACGTGCTGCAGCAGCACGCCGCCGGTGCTGTGCACGATGCACTTCGGCACCCCCGTGGTACCGCTGGAATACAGCACGTACAACGGATGATTGAACGGCACCGGGACGAAGCGCGGCTCATCGCCGGGCTGATAAAAATCACTCCACAGCGTCACATCGGCTGGCGTCCGGTAATCCTCGGCACGCGCCTCTTCGCGTGCGTAGGGCACGATGATCAACTGTTGCAGCGACGGCAGTTGCATAAGGATTTCGTTGAGTTTGGCGGTCTGGTCGAGCGCCTTGCCTGCATAGCGATAGCCGGCGCAGGTGATCAACACTTTCGGTTCGATCTGACCGAATCGATCAATCACTCCATGGGTACCGAAATCGGGTGAAGAGCACGACCAGATTGCACCCAGGCTGGTGGTCGCGAGCATCGCCACCAGGGTTTGCCAGGTGTTGGGCATGCACGCCGCCACCCGGTCGCCGAGTCCGATGCCGGCGGCTTGCAGACTGGTCTGAAAGCCGGCGACCTGATGCGCCAGTTCGGCCCACGTCAGTTGCTCGCGCTGACCGTTTTCCGCGACCGCGATGACAGCAACGGCATCGTCGCGGCGGCGCAGCAGATGTTCAGCGAAATTCAGGGTCGCGCCGGGAAACCATTCGGCACTGGGCATCTGTTGGCCTTCGCGCAGTACCGCGTCGGGCGGGCTATGAAAGCGGATATCGAAAAAATCGACGATGGCCTGCCAGAACGCTTCACGCTGCTCGACGCTCCACTGGTGCAGGGCAGGGTAGCCGTCAAGGTTCAGCGAATGACGCTGATTGATGAAGTGCCGGAACACGTCCATGCGCGAGTGGGCGATACGGTGGGCGTCGGGTTGCCAGAGGGCGTCGGACATTGCTTGCCTCTTGTTATCTGATTCGTACACACAAGCCAGGGTAGTCATCCCTTGTAGGCGTGAGCCTGCTCGCGATAGCGCTGTATCAGCCAACATCAAGATTGAATGTCAGTCCGCCATCGCGAGCAGGTTCACGCCTACTGGGATCGCAGGTTATTGCGCCAACCACCCGCCATCAATATTCCACGCTGCGCCACGTACCTGGCTGCCGGCTTCGCTGCACAGAAACAGCACCAGTTCGCCCAGATGCTGCGGCGTGACGAACTCCAGCGAAGGCTGTTTCTCCGCCAGCAGATCATGCTGCGCCTGCTGCGGATCAACCCCCGTGGCGGCGCGGTCATCGATCTGCTTTTGCACCAGTGGCGTCAACACCCAACCGGGGCAAATGGCGTTGCAGGTGACATTGCTGGTGGCGGTTTCCAGGCCGACGACTTTGGTCAGGCCGATCACCCCGTGTTTGGCGGCAACGTAAGCCGCTTTACCGGTTGATCCGACCTGGCCATGCACGGACGCAATGTTGACGATGCGCCCCCAACCTTTGCTGCGCATGCCCGGCAGGCTCAGGCGTGTGCTGTGAAACACCGAAGACAGGTTGATGGCGATGATCGAATCCCAGCGCTCGACGGGGAATTCTTCCACGGCGGCGACATGCTGAATCCCGGCGTTGTTGACCAGAATGTCGACGCCGCCGAACTCACGCTCGGCGTAGGCGATCATCTCGGCGATCTGCGCCGGGTCGCTGACATCGGCCGGGTGATGACCGACCTTGCCGCCAAACTGGCTGACCTCGGCAATCACTTTGGAGGCATCGCCGAAACCGTTGAGAATCAGGTTGGCGCCAGCCTTGGCCAGGCTCAGGGCGATACCCAGGCCGATGCCGCTGGTGGAGCCGGTAACCAGTGCGGTCTTGCCGGAAAGAGTGGTCATCAATACCTCACACAATGCCAGTGGCGTAGAAAGTGCCGATCACGACGAAAACCGCCAGGGTCTTGATCAGCGTAATACAGAAAATGTCTTTGTAGGCTTCACGGTGGGTCAGCCCGGTGACGGCCAGCAGGGTGATCACCGCGCCGTTGTGCGGCAGGGTGTCCATGCCGCCACTGGCCATCGCCGCCACCCGATGCAGCACTTCCAGCGGAATGTTCGCTGCGTGCGCCGCACTGATGAATTGCTCGGACATCGCCGCCAGCGCAATGCTCATGCCGCCCGAAGCCGAGCCGGTGATACCGGCCAGCAACGTCACGGTGATCGCTTCATTGACCAATGGATTGGGGATTTGCTTGAGCCAGTCGGCCAGCACCAGAAAACCCGGCAACGAGGCGATCACCGCGCCGAAACCGTATTCGGACGCGGTGTTCATCGCCGCCAGCAACGCACCGCTGACCGCGCTTTTGCTGCCCTCGGCGAGCTTGCTGCGAATGGCCGTAAAGCCGAACGCCAGCACCATCACAATCCCGACCAGCAATGCGGCTTGCACGGCCCAGATCGCCGTCAGTTTGGCGATTTCGGTGGTTACCGGTGTGGTCATGCCTGGCAGTGCGAGGCTGTGGGTCTTGCCGTACCACTGCGGAATCCACTGAGTGAACAGCAGGTTCATGATGCCCACCGCCAGCAGTGGCGACAGGGCAATCCACGGGTTTGGCAGCTTGAGGTCTTCGGCGGTTTCCGGCTCGTTACGCAGTTCGGTGCCATAACCTTCACCGGTGCGCTGAGCCTTGTTGCGCTGACGCTGGAGGAACAGCATGCCGGCGCAGAACACGAAAATCGTGCCGATCACACCGAGCCATGGCGCGGCCCATGCGGTGGTATTGAAGAATGTACTGGGGATGATGTTCTGGATCTGCGGCGTGCCCGGCAGGGCGTCCATGGTGAACGAAAATGCGCCGAGGGCGATGGTCGCCGGAATCAGGCGCTTGGGAATGTTGCTCTGGCGAAACATCTCCGCCGCGAACGGATAAACCGCAAACACCACGACAAACAGCGAGACGCCACCGTAGGTGAGCAGGGCGCAGACCAGCACGATCACCAGCATGGCCTGCTTTGTGCCTAACAGGCGAATGGCCGCTGCAACGATTGAGCGCGAGAACCCAGAGAGTTCGATCAACTTGCCGAACACGGCACCGAGCAGGAACACCGGAAAATACAGTTTGATGAAACCGACCATTTTTTCCATGAACACCCCGGTAAACGCGGGAGCGACAGCGGACGGGTCGGTCAACAGGACAGCGCCGAGGGCAGCGGTCGGGGCGAAGAGGATAACGCTGTAGCCGCGGTAAGCAGCCAGCATCAGCAGCGCGAGGGCTGCCAAGGCAATGATCACACTCATGGTGTGTCTCTCCAGGATTGTTATTTTTGTGGGTGAAACGGTTGTAGGCAAATCCGATTGCGAGATGCGTGCCAACTCATTAACTATCTGAAATATATGAATATTTTGTTATTTTTAAGGAAAAGATCGAGGTGTCTGTCTCAAATTGTGGATTTCTGTAGGCAAAAAAAGATCGCAGCCTGCGGCAGCTCCTACAGAGGGGATTCGAATTCCCATGTAGGAGCTGCCGCAGGCTGCGATCTTTTGATCTTCAATGGGATATCTACAAGGAGAGATTGGTGTCTCGTTATTGAGACTCGGCAATCCCCAGTGCAACCATTTTTTTGTACAACGTCGACCGCCCGAGCCCCAACCGAGCCGCCGCCTCCGGCACCTTACCCGCGCATTGCGCAAGCGCCGCCTGAATCAACTGCCGGTCAAAACGTTCCCGCGCCTGAGCGAATGTTTCCTCGGCCAGCGCTTCAACCAGCGGCTGCGAAGTACGCTCCACCGGGGTAAACGTGCCAATAGCCGCGCGGATGTCATGCTCGGTCAGCATCAAGTCATCACTGAGCAGCGCCGCCCGTTCCAGCACATTGCGCAACTCGCGAATATTGCCCGGCCAGGCATGCTGTCCCAGCAATGCCAACGCTTCGCGGTGCAGTTCATGCTGACTGCGTAGTTCTTCAAGGATCGCTTCGCTGAGCGCCGGCAGATCGTCCAGGCGCTCACGCAGCGGCGGCACGTTGATCGGCAAGACATTGAGGCGGTAATACAGATCTGCGCGAAATTCGCCGCGTTTGATAGCCGCTTGCAGATCTGTCGACGTGGCGGCGATCACCCGCACATCGCTGTGAATCACTTCATTGGAGCCCACGGGCTCGAACTCCTTTTCCTGCAAGACGCGCAGCAATTTGCTTTGCAGTGGCAGCGGCATGTCGCCAATTTCGTCGAGGAACAACGTGCCACCCTGAGCGATCTGCAGTTTGCCGGTGCGCCCCTTGCGATCAGCCCCGGTGAAGGCCCCCGGCGCCGTGCCGAAGAACTCGGCCTCCAGCAACGCCTCGGGAATCGCCGCGCTGTTGATGCTGACAAACGCCTTGTGCGCCCGCGGCGAGGCGCTGTGAATCGCTTGAGCGAGCAGCTCCTTGCCGGTACCGGTTTCACCGAGCAGCAACACTGGCGAGTCAGCACTGGCGCTGCGCCGGGCGCGACGTTTGACTTCGAGGCTGGCGGCGCTGGTACCGATAAAGTGGGCAAAGTTGTATTTGGTCTGGCGCGCCCGCAGCAGGGAGCGGGTCGAGGCCAACTCTTCCTGCATGCTCAGGTAGCGTTTGAGCATCGGCGACAAGGTTCGCAACTCGTCGAACAGGGCAAAGCCGATGGCACCGATCACGCTGCCGGCGTCGTCGTGGATCGGCAGGCGCATGACCACCAGCGGTTCTTTCGGTGTGTCCTGCATGTCGAGCAAAATCGGTCGCCCGGTGCGCACCACTTCACGCAACAGGCTGCCGGGGATCACGCTTTCACAGGGCTTGCCGATGGCCCCTTCGGCCGACGCCAGACCAAAACGCCGGGCGTAACGCTCGTTCATCCAGACGATATTGGCGTCGCGATCGACAATCACCGTGCCTTCGCTCGATTGCTCGATGATTTCGAACAGCGAACGGATCGCCAGCGTGCGAACCCGTTGGTAGTCCTTGAGGCTTTCGGTGGTGTTCATGGAGGCTGATCCTGATTATATGTTGCCAGTGCCGGCCTCTTCGCGAGCAAGCCCGCTCCCACAGGTTTCTCGGTTGCTCACAAAAATCGTGTACACGCGAAAATTCTGTGGGAGCGGGCTTGCTCGCGAAGGCCGCGCCGCGGTCCCAAGTCATGCGCAGATTATGCCTACCCCGGATGCGCCGCCGCCAACAGCTCTTTGGTATACGGATGCTGCGGCGAGTCAAACACCTCATGACTGGCGCCACGTTCGACCACTTTGCCGTCCTTGATCACGATCATGTCGTGAGCCAGTGCACGTACCACCGCCAGATCGTGACTGATAAACAAATAGGTCAGGCCATGTTTTTCCTGAAGCTGGCGGAGCAGGGCGACCACTTGTTTCTGTACCGTGCGATCGAGTGCCGAGGTCGGTTCATCGAGCAGGATCAGCGCCGGTTTCAGCACCAGCGCGCGGGCGATGGCGATGCGCTGGCGTTGCCCGCCGGAAAACTCGTGGGGATAGCGATGTCGGCTCTCGGGGTCGAGGCCGACCTCTTTGAGTACACGGATCACTTGCTCGTCGCATTCATCGGCGGTGGACTCGCAATGGACCTCAAGGCCTTCGCTGATGATCTGTGCCACCGACATTCGCGGGCTGAGGCTGCCGAACGGATCCTGAAACACTACCTGCATCTGCCGGCGCCAGGGTCGTAGTTGCTTCTGGTTGAGACCGTCGAGCGCTTCACCCTGAAAACGGATGCTGCCTTCGGAGTCGAGCAGGCGCAGGATCGCCTGACCCAGCGTCGACTTACCCGAGCCAGACTCACCGACGATGCCCAAAGTCTTGCCGCGCTGGATGTTCAGGCTGATGCCGTCCACCGCGCGCAGGTATTGCTTGCGCTGAAACAATCCTGCGCCGACGACAAACTCAACCTTCAGGTTTTCGACTTCGAGCACATTTTCGCGCTCATCCCGGGGCAGCGCTTCGCCTTCGGGTTCAGCGTTAAGCAGCACGCAGCTGTAAGGATGCTTCGGCTCGGTAAACAGGGTTTCGCAGGGTGCTTGCTCGACGATCTCACCCGCCTTCATCACACAGACGCGCTGGGCAATGCTGCGCACCAGATTAAGGTCGTGGCTGATCAGCAGCAGCGACATGCCCAAACGTTGTTGCAGGGATTTGAGCAACAGCAAAATCTTGCGTTGCACGGTGACGTCGAGTGCCGTGGTCGGCTCGTCGGCGATCAACAACTCTGGCTCGCAAGCCAGGGCCATGGCGATCATTACCCGTTGCCGCTGTCCCCCGGACAGTTGATGCGGATAAGCCTTGAGACGCTCCTTGGGTTTCTGGATACCCACCAGTTCGAGCAGTTCGACAATGCGCTTTTGCGCGGCTTTGCCGCCGAGGCCGCGGTGCAGCAGCAGGGTTTCGCCAATCTGCTTTTCGATGGTGTGCAGCGGATTGAGCGAGGTCATCGGCTCCTGAAAGATCATCGCGATGCGGTTGCCCCGCAGTTCACGCAAGACCTTGGGGTCGGCCCCGACCAGTTCCTGCCCGCGATAGCGAATGCTGCCGGTGGTTTGCGCTTCGCTGTCGGGGAGCAGTTGCAGAATCGAATGGGCCGTCACCGATTTGCCCGAGCCCGATTCGCCGACCAGCGCCAGGCACTCGCCGGGGCGAATGTCCAGGCACAGGTCGCGCACCACGTTCTGGCCATGGAAGGCAACGTTGAGATTACGGATTTCAATCAGGTTGTCAGTCATGGCCACGCTTCAGGATCGAGGGTCGAAGGCGTCACGCAACGCTTCGCCGATGAACACCAGTAAAGAAAGAATCAGCGCCAAAGTGAAAAACGCTGTCAGCCCAAGCCACGGTGCTTGCAGATTCTGCTTGCCCTGGCCGATCAGTTCGCCCAGCGAGGCACTGCCGGCCGGCATGCCGAAACCGAGGAAGTCCAATGCGGTGAGGGTGGAAATCGCCCCGGTCAGAATGAACGGCAGGTAGCTCAGCGTGGCGTTCATGGCGTTGGGCAGAATGTGCCGCACGATCACTTTGCGGTCAGTCAAACCCAATGCTCGCGCGGCTTTGACGTATTCCAGATTGCGCCCGCGCAGGAACTCGGCACGCACCACGTCGACCAGTGCCAGCCAGGAAAACAACGCCATGATTCCCAGCAACCACCAGAAATTCGGCTCGACGAAACCGGAGAGGATGATCAGCAGGTACAGCACCGGCAACCCCGACCACACCTCAAGCAGGCGTTGCCCGATCAAATCGACCCAGCCGCCGTAGTAGCCCTGCAACGCACCGGCGGCGATACCGATCAGGGCGCTGACAACCGTCAGCATCAGGGCAAACAGAATTGACACCCGTGCGCCGAAAATCACCCGTGCCAGCACATCCCGCGACTGGTCGTCGGTGCCTAGCCAGTTGACTGCCGTGGGCGGACTCGGTGCCGGTTTGGTGAGGTCGTAATTCGGTGTGTCGTCGCTGAACGCAATCGGTGGAAACAGCAGCCAGCCGCCGTCCTGGCGGATCAGGTTCTGCACGTAGTCGCTGCGGTAGTCGGCCTGGAACGGTAGTTGTCCGCCGAATTCCTGCTCGGTGTAGCGCTTGAACACCGGGAAGTACCACTGGCCCTGATAGCTGACCAACAGCGGCTTGTCATTGGCGATCAACTCGCCACCCAACGTGACGATAAACAGACCGATAAACAGCCACAGCGACCACCAGCCACGGCGGTTTTTCTTGAATCGCTCGAAGCGGCGACGGCCCAACGGCGAGAGCTTGAACATCAGGCGTTCCTCGCGGCGAAGTCGATGCGCGGATCGACCAGGGTGTAACAGAGGTCGCCGATCAGTTTTATCAGCAGGCCGAACAGGGTGAAGATGAACAACGAGCCGAATACCACCGGGTAATCCCGGGACACGGCGGCTTCGTAGCTCATGCGGCCGAGGCCGTCGAGGGAGAAGATCACTTCGATCAGCAAGGAGCCGGCGAAGAACACGCTGATGAAGGCCTGGGGAATGCCCGAGACCACCAGCAGCATCGCATTGCGAAACACATGCCCGTAGAGCACGCGGCGTTCGCTCAGGCCTTTGGCCCGGGCAGTGACCACGTACTGGCGAGTGATTTCATTAAGGAACGAGTTCTTGGTCAGGATCGTCAGAGTCGCAAAACCACCGATGACCAGCGCCGTCACCGGCAACACCAGATGCCAGAAATAGTCGGCGATCTTGCCGAGGGTCGACAGCGAGTCGAAGTTGTCCGACACCAGCCCACGCACCGGGAACCAGTTCAGCGACGTGCCGCCGGCGAACACCACGATCAGAAACATCGCAAACAGGAACGCCGGCATTGCGTAGCCGATGATGATCGCCGTGCTGCTCCAGATATCGAAATGACTGCCGTGGTGCACGGCTTTGCGGATGCCCAGCGGGATCGACACCAGGTAGGTGATCAGCGTCGCCCACAGTCCGAGTGAAATGGTCACCGGCATTTTTTCCAGGATCAGGTCAGTGACCGTGGCACCGCGAAAGAAGCTTTTGCCGAAGTCCAGTTGCGCATAGTTCTTGAGCATCAGCCACAGGCGCTCATGGGCGGGCTTGTCGAAGCCGTACTGTTTTTCGATGTCCTTGATCAATTGCGGATCGAGGCCCCGGCTGGCGCGAGAGGTGCCGCTCATGGTTTCGCTCGCGCCGCCGCCGACACTGGCGCCGCCGATGCCTTGCAAATGCGCGATGGCCTGTTCGACCGGACCACCAGGCGCGGCTTGAATAATCACGAAATTGACCAGCAGGATGATCACCAGCGTCGGAATGATCAGCAGCAGACGCCGCAGTATGTAACCCCACATCAGTGCGGCCCTCCGGGTCTGCCGCGCGAGATCTTTTCAGCGGTCATCTGTTGATTGGTCAGCGGTGTGCGGCTGATTTCCCACCAGCTCTCGATGGCTTCGTCATTGCTCGCCTGCACCGACGGAATGCCGAAACGGTTCCACCAGACGGTTGAAGTGCCCGGCGGATAGTAGTTGGGGATCCAGTAGTAGTTCCATTGCAGCACGCGGTCCAGCGCATGGGCGTAGTGCAGCATGTTGGACTGCGTCGAGGCGCGGATCAGGCCGTTGATCAAGGTGTCGACCGCCGGATTTTTCAACACCATGTAGTTGTTGGCCCCCGGATCGTTGGCCGACGCTGAACCGAAGTAGTTGAGCAACTCGCCACCCGGAGAAGTGGTGACGGGGTAGCCGGTGACGATCATGTCGTAATCGCGGCTCATCAGGCGATTGACGTACTGCGAGGAGTCGATGCGGCGGATATTCAACTCGATACCGATCTGTTTCAGCGTGCGCTTGTATGGCAGCAGCAGGCGATCCAGGCCGTTCTGGCTGACCAGAAAGGTAAAACGCAGCGGCTCGCCTTCGGCGTTTACCAGTTGATCACCCTTGGGTTTCCAGCCGGCCTGCTCAAGCAGCTCAAGGGCTTGCAACTGCTTGTCGCGGATCAGGCCGCTGCCATCGGTTTTTGGCGCTTCGAAAACTTTTGTGAAAACTTCGTCTGGAACCTGTCCGCGCAGCGGCTCAAGGATTTTCAACTCTTGCGCATCGGGCAGTTCCCGAGCCGCGAGTTCGGTATTGGAAAAGTAGCTTTGCTGGCGGATGTACAGGTTGCGCATCATCTGCCGGTTGCTCCACTCGAAATCCCACAGCATGGCCAGCGCCTGGCGCACACGCCGATCCTGGAACATCGGCTTTTGCAGGTTGAACACAAAACCCTGGGCGGACTGCGGGGCCTCAGTCGCCAGGTGGGCCTTTTGCAGGCGTCCGTCGCTCAGGGCAGGGCTGTCGTAGCCGATGGAATAACCGGTGGCGGAGAACTCACGGTTGTAATCGTAGGCGCCCCCGCGCAGCACTTGGCGCGCAACGTCGGTGTCGCCGAAATACTCGATGCTGAAGTGGTCGAAATTGTACAGGCCGCGACTGACCGGCAGATCTTTGCCCCACCAGTCGGGATTGCGTTCGAACGTGATGCTGCGCCCCGAATCGACTTTGCCGACGCGATAGGGGCCGCTGCCCAAGGGCGGCTCGTAACCACCGCCGCCGGCGAAGTCGCGACTCTTCCACCAATGTTCGGGGAACACCGGCAGGGTCGCGATATCCAGTGGCAGGGTGCGGTTTTCGTTGCTCTTGAAGTCGAAGCGCACGGTCAATGGCGCTTCCACTTCGACGCCTTTGACGTCGGCGAACTGGGTGCGATAACGCAGGCTGCCCTGGGTCATCAACCGATCGTAGGTGTAGCGCACATCTTCAGCGGTGATCGGTTTGCCGTCAGCGAAACGCGCCTTGGGATTGATGAAGAAGCGCAGCGACAGGCCGTCGTCCGAGCGTTCTATCTTTTGCGCGACCAGACCGTAAACGGTATAGGGCTCATCCATCGAACGCTGGGCCAGCGGCGAATACAGCAAGCCGTCAATCTGGGTGACGCCGATGCCTTTATCTATATAAGGAAGGATGTGGTCGAAGTGACCGATTTCGATCGCCGAGCGGCGCATCGTTCCGCCCTTGGGGGCCTGCGGGTTGGCGTAGTCGAAGTGACTGAAGCCTGCGGGGTACTTGGCGGGTTCGCCATACACGGTCAACGCATGTTGCGGTGCAGCGTTCACACCGGCGGCGCCCGACAGCAGGGCGAGGGCGGTGAGCATCAATGTGGGGAAAACCAGTCGCATTGTCAGCCTTGAAACCGGGTAATCGATAAGCGCAAGTTGTACGCGAGAGGCGCGTCAGTCGCCAGCCGTATGTGTAACTGAAACACAACGGCCCACCAAAAGGCGGGCCGTTGGACAGCAATCAGGCGACGGATCAGTCCTGACGGCTGGTGACTTCCAGCAGGTGATAACCGAACTGGGTCTTCACCGGGCCTTGCACGACGTTGATCGGCGCGCTGAAAACCACGGTGTCGAATTCCTTGACCATCTGGCCAGGACCGAACGAGCCCAGATCACCGCCCTGACGGCTGGACGGGCAGGTGGAGTTGGCCTTGGCGACTTCGGCGAAATCAGCGCCGCCTTCGATCTGGGCCTTGAGTTCGTTGCACTTGTCTTCGCTGGAAACCAGGATGTGGCGGGCAGTGGCTTTAGCCATGATGAAACTCTCCAATCTATTTCAGTAAAGTGCGGAGCCTACCGGATTCAGTGGGCGAATTCTCGGCAAAGTTCCGTTCGGTCGCTTCGAAGGTTTGTTCATAGATAAGCTGCCTGCAAGCGGGCGGCGTGCTCGACATAGAGCTCGATCGGGTCGAGAAGGGCGGAACTCTTACCGGCAGTACGACGCAGGCTACCCAGATGGTCGAACGGATAGTCGGAGCGAATCACCGTGCCCAGGTGCGAGCTGAAACGGCCGACGAAGCCGTCATTGTGTTGCGCTTCGGTGGTGAAAAAAGCCGCCAGCCCCTGACACGCCTTCTGGATCGGATCGAGTGTTTGAGTGGTCTGCAGCGTGCCGCTCCAAGAGTAATAATAGACACCGTTGACTTCCCCGGCCCCGTTCCCGCCCCATGTGTCGGGCAATCCCTGCGGATATTTGTCGTTGAATTCGCCCACACCCTCGGTCGTCAATGCATTGAGTGCTGCCAGCGCATTTTGCGGCAAGGTCAGGTTGCCGCTGAGCAATGACAGAAAGTCGGAGAAGCGTGTTGCGACATTCTGCGCAACTACCTCTGGCAGGCGCCCGGGAATCAGCGCCTTGCGCAGGAAGTCCGCCAGCTCCGAGCCGTGGTTCGGACCGCTGACCGAAGTCACCGAGGCCACTGCGTGTGGTGCAAGCGCCGCCGCAAATCGAGCGGCCAATGCGCCTTGGCTGTGACCAATGAGATTGACTTTACTGGCGCCTGTGCCCTGCAGTACGCGATCAATCTGGGCGAGCAACTGTTCGCCCCGTACTTCATTGCTGTGGGTGGCCGAGAGGTGCGGTACAAACACTCGGTTGCCAGCGGTTTTCAACGCGTCCTTGACGTCTTGAAAAAGTTCGAAGCTGCCGATGCGTTCGAAGCCGAACAGGCCATGTACCAACAGGATGGGATAACGAGTTGTAGCATTCCGTTGCATGTTCTTACCTTTTTCGCAGAAGTTCGTCGGAGAAATCTGTTGGGCACTCTAAAACACTCATCTCGTTGAAGATGTACGAAGAGGCTTCACAGGGCAGTGGAATCCGCATTAGGGCTTGTAGGGGATTTCCGATATTTGCGAAATACGAATCGGAACTTCTGGACGTCCGCAGCTTGAATGCATGGTTTTTCGTGCCACTTGCCTACTTGAACAGATGCTTTTGCCGCGTGCCTGCGGTGCATCGAACTGACATCGATATCGCGAAGAGTGGCGTTCAATGGGCATTGCCGACGTCGTCAATGAAGACGGCGCCTTATCCAAGGAATGGAACCACTCATGACCTCTCATGAAATCGAATCCCGCTACCGCACCTGCCATCCCGTCAACCTGTGTGTGTCAGCCGATCTGCTGCCCGCCGCCACCCTCGACGCCCTTGAAGGAAGTGTCCTTGATCCTTCCCTGAGCAAAGTCGTGGTTCGCGTGGCGCCTTACACAGACATGGCGTGTGGCGATCAGTTGATACTCCGATGGGACGGCCTGGATATCGAAGGCTTTTCGTATCAGTACGAGAGTGTCCGATACGTCAGCGAGGCTCAGGTTGGCAAAGACGTCATATTCGTGATCAAAGGCCTGCACGTTGCTGCTCTGGATGGTGGTTCGCTCCAGCTCTACTGGATGCTTGTCAGTACTCGATGGCCGGAGCCGATACCGTCTGTTCGCCAGCAACTGACTGTCGGGGATGTCCGGATCCAGCTTCGCGCGCCACAGGTTGAAAGCGTGATGAGTGGCGCACTGAATCCGGACACGGTGGTCGAGGGCGCGCTGGTCACGCTTCAGCCATACGCCCGCATGGCGCCAGGAGACAAGGTGTCGCTGTTTTGGCGAGGAGAAACATCGCCCGTGTCTTTCAATGACACGTTGAGGGTTGAAGCCTTTGCCGTTGGCGAAGTGCTGTCATTCTGGATCGATCCGCTGTGTATCGTTGCCCATCTAGGCGGCGAGGTGAGCGTAAGTTATCGAGTCGAAAAAACATCCGGAACGCTTGAGGAATCCGAGGTGTCGAGGATTCTCGTTGGTCCGGTCCTGCGCGAGGAACCAGGCGCACCCGAGGTACTTGAAGCGGCGGATGGCGTGCTGTCGATGGCGGACGCGATTGATGGGGTGACCATCGTGATCGGCAATGTACAGGCGCAAGAAGGGGAGCTGATTTATCTCAAGTGTGACGGTGAGCTTTTCAATCACCGGGACGACCGGGAAATCACCCGGGACACGGCTGACCAGCCGCTGGTATTCATCGTGCCTCACCGATTCTGGCGTGAACATCTGAGCTCAACGATACGCGTGAGTTATACGGTGGAGCGTTTGGATGATGTCAGTCAGACGTCTGCGGTAACGCTGGTACGCGTAGACGGCTGATAACCCCATGTCCGTCCTCCGGTTTTGTATGATGCCGGAGGACGGCTGGTGGCGTCAGCCCTGTACGTTTGCGGCGAGGCGCTGCGCCGCATCCAGAAGCAAGCGCTCCGTTGCGTTGAAGCCAAGGCAGCCATCGGTCACCGAAACTCCGTAGCGCAGTGAAGCACTCAAAGGCTGGCAGCCCTCGAACAGGTGGGACTCCAGCATCATGCCGATCAGCGAGCGATCGCCGCGCAAGCGTTGTTCGAGTACATCGTTGAAGACTGCAGGCTGGCGCAGGGGATCCTTGCCACTGTTGGCGTGGCTGCAATCGACCATGATTCGGCCCGGTATTTTCAAACGGATGAGATCGGCGTGAATCCGTTGGACGCTGACGCGATCGTAATTGGGCCCCTGATGACCGCCGCGCAATACCAGATGGGTGTCCGGATTGCCGGGAGTTTGAATGATCGCCGGATGGCCCTGGCTGTCGACGCCAAAGTGACGGTGCGGGTGGGCTGCCGAGCGCATGGCATCAGCAGCAATGGCGACACCGCCGTCGGTACCGTTTTTGAAACCGACCGGCATGCTCAGGCCGCTGGCCATTTCACGATGGATCTGCGATTCGGTTGTCCTTGCACCGATGGCCACCCAGCTCAACAGGTCGTCGAAGTAGCCGGCCGCCATGGGTTGCAACAATTCGGTAGCTACCGGCAAGCCAAGGCTGATCATTTCCAGCATCAGTTCGCGCGACAGCGTCAGGCCTGCGCCCATGTCATCACTGCCATCCAGATGCGGGTCATACGCCAGGCCTTTCCAGCCGACGGTGGTTCGTGGTTTTTCGACATAGGCGCGCATCACCAGGAGCATTTCGTTGCTGACCTGCTCGGCGAGGCGGGCGAGTTTTTCAGCGTATTCGCGGGCGGATTGCGCATCGTGGATCGAACAGGGGCCGACGATCACCAGCAGACGCTGGTCTTCGCCATTGAGAATCGCGCGGACCGCCTGGCGGTGGGCGGCGATCTGATGACTCAAGGCATTGGTCAAAGGCAATTGCTGCTTGAGTTGCAACGAGCTGGGTAGACGCAATGTCAGTGCTTCGTTGGCGCAGTCACGGGTGGTCAGTGGCAGAGCAGAAACGGACGAGTTCATATTCGGTCTTCCTGGGCTGGCGGCGGGTACTTCCCGCTCATTCGGCCGCTATTGGGATGTTCGACAATTTGCCGTATTGGCTGCGTGTGTGCGTTTGCCACCTGTGGGTGACCGATCGGAGGTGGCAGGCTGTCCCGAGCGGAGGCTGGTAAATCGCCAGGCGGTAAAAGTGTCGTAACGGTAATAAGTGGCGTAGTTCATTTCGTGATTCCTCAAAGTGTCTGGTGTCTTGCTGAAAAGTCTGGAGCCTGAAAAAACAAAACCCCCGGTCGGGAGGCCGACCGGGGGTTGAGAATTCTCTGGTAGGCGACCCGTTATGATGGGCGCCGTTTGGGTATCAGGCGCGCCAGTGGCTAAACCAATACCCAAAATAAAAGCTGACTGGAGCGCAGACGTCATTTGCCCGGACAGCCGCAACCGAGCGCAGGGCGCTGGCGGTACGAAGCTGTGAGAGGGCGTTGAACATGATGATCTCCAATGAATGCGCCGAGCTTACTAGAGGCCGGTGCGCATCAGCAATCAGAAATTGCTATCGCGTATTCAACACAAAGCCTATTGCTTGAGTGCCTTCAGCGTTGTGACACACTCTGTGCTTTGCCTGAGCACCCAGGATCGATCATGTCGACACTGACTTATCGCAGCTGCCCGAACGCCGTAGATACAGCCTTTGAGTTGCGTCGAGCCACTGCCGCTGATCTGGCATTTGCGCGCGAACTGACCTGTCAGAACATGCTGCGCTATTACATCGATCACGACTTGTTGTGGCAGGATGAGGCGTTCGACGTGGCGTGGGCCGGGCGTGAGAACTGGCTGATAGTGCGTAGTGACGTCGCGATAGGCTTTTTCAGTCTGAGTAAGGATCTTCGGGCACTGTACATTCGAGAATTGCAAGTGGCACAAACCTTTCAGGGGCAGGGCGGCGGATCCTGGGCGATCGATCAGGTTATCGCCATGAGCCACCGCTACCGCCGACCTGCGTTGCGCCTGACGGTGTTCAAAAACAATCCGGCGAAAAATTTGTATCTGAGAAAAGGAATGCGGGTACAGGGTGAGGACGAGTGTTTCCTGAGGATGCAGCTCGATTTCAGTACACCTGTGCTCTGAAAGCCACGGCCAACAAGCCCTCAATGATGAATTGAAACTTTTTAAATGCTGCTTGCCGCTAGGTCTGTCTGGCTCTTTTTGCTAAGGTGTCCGGCATCCCAATAAGACCATATCGCGAGGTGTCTGCTTGATTAGGGTGCTAGTGGTCGATGACCATGATCTCGTTCGTACAGGCATTACACGTATGCTGGCCGATATCGATGGCCTGCAAGTGGTGGGGCAGGCCGAGTCCGGGGAAGAATCCCTGATCAAGGCTCGTGAGTTGAAGCCCGACGTGGTCCTGATGGACGTCAAGATGCCCGGCATCGGCGGCTTGGAAGCCACGCGTAAATTGCTGCGCAGTCATCCTGATATCAAGGTGGTGGCGGTGACTGTGTGTGAGGACGATCCCTTTCCGACTCGCCTGTTGCAGGCTGGCGCCGCGGGGTATCTGACCAAGGGCGCAGGGTTGCCGGAAATGGTGCAGGCGATTCGCCTGGTGTTTGCCGGTCAGCGCTACATCAGCCCGCAGATCGCCCAGCAGTTGGCAATCAAGTCTTTCCAGCCCACCAACGATTCGCCCTTCGACGCCTTGTCCGAGCGAGAGATTCAGATCGCATTGATGATTGTCGGATGTCAGAAAGTACAGATCATTTCCGATAAGTTGTGTCTGTCGCCGAAAACCGTCAACACCTACCGTTATCGCATTTTCGAGAAGCTCTCTATCAGCAGCGATGTCGAACTGACGCTCTTGGCGGTTCGTCACGGTATGGTTGATGCCAGCGCCTGATCATGACTGAAACATTTGATTCCGGCGCCTTTCTATCGACCGTGAGCGGGCGCCCCGGCGTGTATCGGATGTTCGACAGCGATGCGCGTCTGCTGTACGTCGGCAAGGCCAAGAACCTCAGGAAACGCCTGGCCAGCTACTTCCGCAAAACCGGACTCGCGCCGAAAACCGCGGCGCTGGTGGGGCGTATCGCCCAGGTCGAAACCACCATTACGGCCAACGAAACTGAAGCGCTGCTGCTGGAGCAGACGCTGATCAAGGAGTGGCGGCCGCCGTACAACATTCTGTTGCGCGACGACAAATCCTATCCCTACGTGTTTCTGTCAGACGGACAGTTCCCGCGCCTGAGCATTCATCGCGGCGCAAAAAAAGCCAAGGGCAAGTATTTCGGTCCGTATCCAAGTGCGGGTGCGATTCGTGAAAGTCTCAGCCTGCTGCAAAAAACCTTTTTCGTCCGACAGTGTGAAGACAGCTATTACAAGAACCGTACTCGTCCTTGTCTGCAATACCAGATCAAGCGTTGCAAGGCGCCTTGTGTCGGTCTGGTCGAGCCGGATGTATACGCAGCCGATGTTCGTCACTCGGTGATGTTCCTTGAGGGGCGCAGTCATGCCCTGACCAACGAACTGTCAACGGCGATGGAGGAGGCGGCCATTAACCTGGAGTTCGAGCGGGCTGCCGAGTTGCGTGACCAGATTGCCCTGCTGCGCCGGGTTCAGGACCAGCAAAGCATGGAGGGCGGCACGGGTGATATCGATGTCATCGCAGCCTTCGTCAACCCGGGTGGCGCTTGCGTTCATCTGATCAGCGTGCGGGGCGGACGGGTCCTTGGCAGCAAGAATTTCTTCCCGCAAGTGGGGATTGAAGAGGACGTGTCTGAAGTCATGGCCGCGTTTCTCGGTCAGTATTTCATCAGCAGCCCGGAACGCGACTTGCCGAGCGAGTTGATCGTCAATGTGATGCATGAAGACTTTCCGACACTGATCGAGGCCATTCACGAGTTGCGTGGCCGTGAATTGGCCATCAGCCATCGGGTGCGAGGCACCCGGGCACGCTGGCAACAACTGGCCGTGACCAATGCCGAGCAGGCGCTGGGCGCGCGTCTGGCCAACCGTCAGCACACCGCTGCGCGATTCGACGCGCTGGCTGAAGTACTGAACCTGGACGAGCCCCCGCAGCGCCTTGAGTGTTACGACATCAGCCATTCCAGCGGCGAGGCGACGGTCGCCTCTTGTGTCGTGTTCGGGCCGGAGGGCGCGATCAAATCCGATTACCGTCGCTATAACATTGAAGGCGTAACCGCGGGCGACGACTATGCCGCCATGCACCAGGCGCTCACACGACGCTTCAGCAAGCTGAAGGACGGCGAGGGCAAGTTGCCGGACATATTACTGGTAGACGGTGGCAAGGGTCAGTTGTCGATGGCGCGTGATGTGCTCAACGAATTGGCGGTGCCGGATCTGATCCTTCTTGGTGTAGCGAAGGGGGCGACGCGCAAGGCTGGCTTCGAAACGTTGTATCTGAATGATGCCGCGCATGAGTTCATCTTGCGTGGCGACTCGCCGGCGCTGCACCTGATTCAGCAGATTCGTGACGAAGCCCACCGTTTTGCAATTACCGGACATCGCGCCCGCCGTGGCAAAACCCGCCGAACGTCAACGCTGGAAGGCGTTGCGGGAGTAGGGCCAACGCGACGTCGGGATTTGTTGAAACATTTTGGTGGATTGCAGGAGCTGTCTCGTGCAAGCATCGAAGAGATCGCCAAAGCCCCGGGGATCAGTAAAAAGCTCGCAGAGTCGATTTATGCGAACCTGCATAGCGAGTAGAATGCCCCTTCACCTCGTAGCCAGTTGTGCCGATGAATATCCCTAATCTGATTACCGTTCTACGCGTCCTGCTCATTCCGATCTTCATTTTGCTGTTCTATCTCCCTTACCAGTGGAGTTATATGGCCTCCGCCTCGGTATTTGCCTTTGCGGCGGCTACCGACTGGCTGGATGGTTATCTGGCCCGTCGTCTGGAGCAAAGCACGCCATTCGGTGCGTTCCTCGATCCGGTCGCCGACAAGTTGATGGTGGCCGTTGCATTGGTGCTGCTGGTGCAGGAGCATGGCAACTTGTGGCTGACACTGCCTGCCGCCGTCATCATCGGTCGCGAGATTGTTGTATCAGCCTTGCGTGAATGGATGGCCGAACTCGGTGCCCGCGCGCATGTCGCCGTGTCCAACCTCGGCAAATGGAAAACCGCCGCACAGATGCTCGCGCTGGTGATCCTGCTGGCCAATCCGCGAGACTTCAGCTTCTGGGTTGTGCTCGGTTATGCCTTGCTATTGATCTCCGCAGGCCTGACGTTGTGGTCGATGGTTCAATACCTGCGCGCTGCCTGGCCACATCTGAAGACTGACGTTGAAAAGAAATAAAACTTTTTTGAATCAAGGGGTTGACCAGCGTTCTTAATTCTATAGAATGCGCACCACCAAGCGGGAATAGCTCAGTTGGTAGAGCACGACCTTGCCAAGGTCGGGGTCGCGAGTTCGAGTCTCGTTTCCCGCTCCAATTTGTACGCGGTTGTTGTTGTGCTACTGACAGCGATCGTTTGAGGCCGAGTAGCAAAATGGTTATGCAGCGGATTGCAAATCCGCCTACGCCGGTTCGATTCCGACCTCGGCCTCCACTATAAACAAGCTCCGTAGATCCATGATTTACGGAGCTTTTTTATTTCCAGTGTCCTGCAAGATTTAGTCTTGAAAATGGCCACTGTGAACTTGCTTCACCGGGAACGGATGTATATATTTCCCGCTCGACTGTTAAAGCCTGGATCCTTTCAGGATCGCGACTCAGCGGTTGAGCAGAGCAATACCGCGCTACCGCCCGAATGGCGAAACTGGTAGACGCATGGGACTTAAAATCCCCCGCTCGTAAGGGCGTGCCGGTTCGATTCCGGCTTCGGGCACCATGAATATCAAGGGCTCGCATGAGATTTCTCATGCGAGCCCTTTGTTTTTTTCCGCAATCAAAAAATCTTTTCCGCAATTCGTGACCGTCAGTCACTTCGTAGGGGTGACCTTCATCCCCTTACGCATTCGGATGTACTGTTCTGTCATCCTAACGGTTGTATGTCCGAGCTGATCCCGAGCTTCCCGGATGCTGCCTGTTGACTCCTCCTAATCTGTCGCCGCTTTCGCTCTTAGGTCGCGCATCTGAAATTCTGCTTTTGGAATCCCGGCTGCTTCCCTGGCGTCATCGAACCTTTTTCTGAGCATGCTGGTCGTCATCGGCTGCCCAGAGTCGATTACTACCAGACGTGTTGATCTGATTCTGTGTCCAGCCTTTCGCACATTCAGGCTCCTGATCCAGAGCGATTTGCATCTCGACCGGAGTTTTATTGGCAATGGTCTATAACTGCACATCGCATACGCGTCTGATAGTAATTAGTCGGGCTACTTGTTAGTCTTTTTTGTCGAGTGTTACTGCCCTACGCAGACTGTTTTGGTTTTTGTTCGGGTGCTTTGACCATCCATTGACGCATCACCTTGGACATCAACACTCTCGGTAGTACTGCACTCTTGCATGGCGGGTGGCGCAGTTTGTTGATCCCATTTCCGATTTTGTTCTGCTTGCCAGTCCGCTTGAGCTTTTTTGCGCCGCTGGTCTGAAATCATCATGCAGTTTGAAAACGCCGTCGAGCCCTCTTGGTAACCGTAGCTGGCACAAGTCTTTTGATCTTCGGCAGCCTGTTGTGCTGCGCTTAGACAACCACTCAACGCAGCGACAGCTACGATAATTATCAGATCGGTGGCCGAAAGTGGTAAGGAAACACGGAAGTTATTCATAGAGTGATCCCTAAGAATCTCAATAAAAGTCAATCTCAGGCCGTGTATCAAAATACATAACCTGAAGCCTTTTTCACCGGCCGACATGTGCACTGAAAAAAAGGAACCTCAGGAGCCAGGTCCGTCACTGTTTCTTTATAGTGCAGACCTTGTTAGCGCAGCCCGCGCTTGTCCCTTTTTTTTGGCAGACACGCAGTTTAATCAGACAAATGGCATCTTCGACCCTGACACCGTCGATAGTGTAAGGTTTTCTGATATGTATCATACGTGAGCCTAGTATGTTTCATGCGTGAAACAGTTGCCAAAATCCTCGTGACCTGTCTATCGGTGCACGTGGGTGGTCAACTTTTGGTAACGGCAACGTTCAACTGAAGGTCCTTGATTGGCAAACAAATCAGAATCGTTTCACAGATAGGCTCATTCATAATGATACAACTTTAAGTTTGCCAGCGAAGTTGAAGGGCATTTGACTGGCTGGCTGTTCAGAACCGATGACTACAGACTTGGACTACAGGCCGGCTATCAATGGTCTAAATTCAGTTGGAAAGCGAAAGGGGGTTCTTGTAATTACAAAAATGGTACGGACATCGGAAGCTTCATGCACGGGGAGAATATAATTGGATGCAAATAATCGTATGACATTCCATTTATCGGCGTGATTGGAAACTATCGGATTGGGGATTTGAGGTGGGTGGCCTAGCCAGGTTCAGCGACTGGGTCAATTCGGATGATCACGACAACCATTACAAAACAGGAATGATTTATGAAGCCAGGGGGGAAGATGCTCGGTACTATTCTTATGAGTTGAACCTGGCGTACTATTTCGTCCCAGAGGCTAACGTATTCATAAATGGAACCTAGACTGAATATACAGAAGCTAAAGGTACGGTTGATGTTTACAATGTAGAAGCAAACGAGGTCGGGCAATCAGCTCCTAGTGCCGGCGGACTCAAAAATAAGTTTTATACTCTGTCTGCAGGCTTGCAGTATCGATTTTAAAAACTAGGAATCGTTCGGCTGACTGAACGCGCAAGCGTCTCGTCAGAATCACTGAAGACTTTACCTCTCTCTGACGCAGGGATGCATCTCGGATGGGCAGCCACATTTAATTTACTGCGTTGCAGGCCAAAAATACTGCTATCCCTTGAAGTTTAAGATGCGCCGGGCGGCATTTACAGCATGCTCTGAAAGCATTTCCATCCGCGGTGATTGCAAAACCCAGGCATGCCAATACAGCGTCACTTCGGTAAAATGACCAGGGATCAGATCAACCAGATCTCCACTTTGCAGCAAAGCACTTGCTTGCATGTGTGGAACCATTCCGTAACCGAGACCATGACATATTGCCCTAAAACGTGCCTCGGGGAGCGCGAGGTAGTGGCTCGGGAAAGCGTCCGCAAGCAAACCGAAGCGCGACTGAAGAAAATCCGATTGCAGCGTGTCCTTGCGCGAGTATGCAAACACTGGAGCTTTGCGTGCAGCTTCGCGCGTCAGCCCCTTGTTAAACCATCGTGCCCGAAAAGCCGACGTCGCCACTAATTGGTATCTAACCGACCCTAAAGGTTCTGCAAAGCAGCCGCGCATGGGCACTGATCGTGTGCCGATGCAGCCAATAACCTGACCACGCTCCAGCAAGGCATATGTATGATCTTGGTCATCGACCACGATATCCAAGAGTATGTTTTCTCTGATAAAAACGTCGGCAAGTGCTGGAAAAAACCAAGTATTTAAAGTATCGCCATTGACGCCAATAACCAAACGTAAACACTCATTTTCGTCGCCTGCTAAATCGTTAAGCAGTTCGTCCTCCAGCACCGTGGCGCGTCGAAGATAACCCATCAATTTTTCCCCATCTCAGTCGGCTCGCAAGGCCGTCCGCGCAGCACCACCGAACTGCCCAATGAAACCTCCAGTGCGTGTATTCGTTGCGATACTGCCGAAGGAGTAACTTTCAGATGTTCCGCTGCCTTTTCGAAATTACCGTTTTCGATAACGGCTAAAAATGCCTGCATTTGCTTCGCATCAAGCTTCATGGTTTCATTCCTGGTTAAGTATTTTTTATTGGAAATGAAATATACTTCGATTTACTTCACTTTTTTCGTAATTCGTTCAATGATAGCTGCATGACGACACAATGTGGCTTTCGCCAGTGCAACGTCTAACCCAGTCGTCATCCACATTTGAAGGATGGCGGAGCGAAAGTTTTTTTGCCCCGCAGGAGTAAGCCATGAAACTTATGTTTATGATTTTTTTCACTTTGACATTATGTGCTTGCACGACTTCTGTCCAGAACTGGACTAGAGCAGATGGGCGAACAACTGACACGGCGCATGACAAAGCTCAATGTCAGTATGAAGCCAAAGGGGCGACGGCAAGCTACCACTCCTCGCCGTCGGCCAACGACGAAACGCACGGCATGGGCAATGCCGTTGGTGATGGCATTATCATTGCTGAAAAACAGGTCGAGCTTGTCAACGATTGCATGCGTCTTAAGGGTTATGTCGGGCAATGAATACCAAAGTTTTATGTGACCGGCAGTGGTAACTTCGCTAGTCTATCGAGTTTCTTGCCGGTAAATTCAAGTTGTAACAGTTGCCCTCAAGTCTCAGTATTTAAGAGATCGGCTTCCAACGTGACGCAGTGAATTTAATTTGTCAGTGCGCGCAATATCGGCCGTCTTGAATTTGTATATGTACATATCATGGACGTTTGTCTCCAAGGGATTTTAGAGAAAGTAGTTGTGAAGGTGTTGCAAAATGAAAACCGAAAAAGTTCTGGGTCTGCGGACATGCGCCAACAATATGGCCGACCATTGCGGTCTGATTTGGCCTGTTTCAGGGTTGGTCGAGTGCAAGTTTTGGGAGCCTACGATAAAGCTAGAAAATGGTTTGGCTGGCGTCCTGTGGGGGCAAGGCGCGGATGCTCAACTGAGCATGCAGGCAGACGCGAAGTGGGTAGTTTGCGAAGTGGCTGTGGGTGACCTGATTTTTCTGGATGACGATGCGGGCGTGAAGTTTCCCCGTGCTGAAGTAGTTCATGTGGGCACACGAAGCAGTGCCTTAGATTACATTTCTGAGAATGCCTCAAAGTTTGAATCTTCGACGAAGAATTTGGTTGAAAAGATTGTTGCCCCTGAAGTGCAGTCAGACACCAGTGGCGTAATTCCAGTCTTGGCGCTGACAGCTGACAGTCCTCCCGTGACTGTCAAGCGCCGGACAACCGTGCGAGCTGTGCAAACACTGGAAACAGCTGTTTATGGCAGTACCCTCACGGGTACCAATCAAAGTCAGCTTATTGCAGGCTACGGCAGCACGGAGACTGCTGGAGATAGCAGCACGCTTATCGCGGGATATGGCAGTACAGGAACTTCGGGCTCTGACAGTTCGATCATTGCTGGTTATGGCAGTACACAAACCGCCGGAGATGAAAGCTCCCTGATGGCGGGTTACGGGAGCACACAAACAGCCAACTTAGGCAGTAATCTCATCGCGGGCTATGGCAGCACTGGAACGGCCGGCTCAGACAGCTCGATCATTGCTGGTTATGGCAGCACGCAGACTGCTGGAGGCGAAAGTTCCTTGACCGCCGGTTACGGCAGTACTCAAACGGCTCAGGTGGGCAGTGATCTCACCGCTGGTTACGGCAGTACTGGCACGGCTGGCTCCGACAGTTCGCTTATTGCTGGATATGGCAGTACTCAGACTGCCGGGGGAGACAGTTCTCTGACCGCCGGTTATGGCAGCACCCAAACTGCCGGTGGAGACAGTTCACTCACAGCCGGTTACGGCAGTACCCAAACGGCTCAGGTGGGGAGTGATCTCACCGCTGGCTACGGCAGCACGGGTACCGCAGGATCGGACAGTTCGCTGATCGCAGGTTACGGCAGTACGCAAACTGCCGGCGGAGAAAGCTCCCTTACTGCGGGTTATGGCAGCACCCAAACGGCTCGGAAAGGTAGTGATCTTACCGCCGGTTATGGCAGTACGAGCACCGCGGGCTCCGACAGTTCGCTGATCGCAGGCTACGGAAGTACTCAAACTGCTGGCGGAGACAGCACTCTGACTGCCGGTTACGGCAGCACGCAAACAGCTCAATTGGGTAGCGATCTTACCGCCGGTTATGGCAGTACGAGCACCGCGGGCTCCGACAGTTCGCTGATCGCAGGCTATGGCAGCACCCAGACCGCCGGGGAAGATAGCTCCCTGACTGCCGGTTATGGCAGTACCCAAACAGCTCAATTGGGCAGCGATCTTACCGCCGGTTATGGCAGTACGAGCACCGCTGGCTCCGACAGTTCGTTGATCGCCGGTTATGGCAGTACGCAGACTGCCGGGGAAGATAGCACCCTGACTGCCGGTTATGGCAGTACGCAAACAGCTCAATATGGTAGCGATCTCACTGCCGGCTACGGCAGCACAAGCACCGCAGGTTCCGACAGTTCGCTGATCGCAGGCTATGGCAGTACGCAGACCGCCGGCGAAGACAGCTCGTTGACCGCAGGTTATGGCAGTACGCAAACAGCACAACTGGGCAGTGATCTCACCGCTGGCTATGGCAGCACGAGTACCGCTGGTTCCGACAGTTCGCTGATCGCGGGTTATGGCAGCACCCAGACTGCGGGGGGAGAAAGCACACTGACCGCCGGTTATGGCAGTACGCAGACGGCTCAGGAAGGAAGTGATCTCACCGCAGGTTACGGCAGTACGGCTACGACTGGATCAGGCAGTATGGTGACTGCCGGTTACGGCAGCTCGCAAACCGCCGGGCACGGAAGTGCGTTAATTGCAGGTTACGGCAGCACTCAGACGGCGGGCTACAAAAGCATTCTGACCTCTGGCTACGGCAGCACTCAGACAGCCCAGGAAAGCAGTGATCTCATAGCCGGCTACGGCAGTACTGAAACCAGTGGTTACGACAGTTCATTGATCGCCGGGTACGGCAGTACACAAACTGCCGGCCACGGCAGCATCCTGACTGCCGGTTATGGCAGCACGCAAACGGCACAGGAAGGCAGTTCACTCACTGCAGGTTACGGCAGTACGAGCACTGCAGGCCCTGAAAGTTCGCTGATCGCAGGGTATGGCACTACTCAGACTGCAGGTTATGAAAGCACGCTGACAGCAGGCTACGGCAGTACCCAAACGGCTCAAGAGGACAGTTCTCTTACCACAGGATATGGCAGTACCTCGACTGCCGGTTTCAACAGTTCGTTGATTGCAGGCTACGGCAGCACTCAGACAACGGGGTATGAGAGCACGCTGACTGCCGGATATGGCAGCACGCAAACCGCTCAGGAAAACAGCTCGCTGACCACGGGCTACGGCAGTACCTCGACTGCGGGTTATCAGAGTTCGCTGATCGCCGGGTATGGCAGCACCCAGACCGCAGGCTACGACTCTACGCTCACCGCGGGTTATGGCAGTTGCCAGACGGCTCAAGAGAACAGTTGGTTAACTACCGGCTACGGCAGTACATCAACCGCTGGCTTCGAAAGTAGTCTGATTGCCGGATACGGCAGTACACAAACTGCGGGCTTCAAAAGCACACTGACTGCAGGCTACGGCAGTACTCAAACCGCTGGATACAACAGCAGTCTCACGACAGGTTATGGCAGTACTTCGACGGCAGGCTATGAAAGCTCGCTGATCGCGGGTTATGGCAGCACCCAAACCGCGGGTTACGACAGTATCCTCACCGCCGGTTATGGCAGTACGCTGACCGCCCTGGATGGCAGTACGCTGACCGCAGGCTATGGCAGTACGGAAATAGCAGGATTTGGCAGTTCGCTGATGGCCGGCTACGGCAGTTCGCAGACAGCCGGTTACCAAAGTACGTTGACTGCAGGTTATGGCAGTACTCAGATGGCGGAGCGCGACAGCACGCTCACCGCCGGTTATGGAAGTACCGGTACTGCGGGACAAGACAGCTCACTGATTGCCGGATACGGCAGCTCGTTGACCAGTGGCATGAACAGCTTCCTCACCGCGGGTTATGGCAGCACTCTGATCAGTGGCCTTGAAAGCGTGCTAACGGCCGGTTACGGCAGCAGCCTGACTGCCGGCATGCACAGCAGCCTGACTGCCGGGTATGGCAGCAACCAGATTGCCAGTCATAAGAGTTCGTTGATTGCGGGCCAGGAAAGCACCCAGATTGCCGGACACAAAAGCATGTTGATCGCCGGCAAAGGCAGTTCGCAAACAGCGGGTTCTCGCAGTACGTTAATAGCCGGCGCCAAAAGCATCCAGATGGCAGGAGACCGCAGCAAGCTCACTGCCGGCGCAGACAGCACTCAGACTGCGGGCGATCGCAGCAAACTCTTGGCGGGTAGCAACAGTTACCTCACTGCTGGTGACCGCAGCAAACTCACCGCCGGTGACGATTGCGTGTTGATGGCCGGTGATCGCAGCAAGCTGACGGCGGGCAAAAACTGCGTGTTGACCGCAGGCGCCGACAGCAGACTCGTAGGTAGCCTCGGCTCGACGCTTTCGGGCGGAGAGAATTCGACTCTGGTTTTCCGCTGCTGGGATGGCAAGCGCTACAACAACGTGGTCGTCAAGACTGGGACCGACGGTGTAGAGGCGGATGTTCCGTATCAGATTGATGAGGATAGTAATGTCCTGATTAAAGCTGAAGACAACATCGAAATCGTGGCAGAGCAGATTCAGATTTAGCCAGGAGAGTAAACTCATGGCCATGGAGGCCCTGGACACAAATGTAAAAGCGATGACAGATGCGATTACTCGACTCCGACGGCTTTAGGGACTCGTATTGAAATACCAAGGGCTCGCACGAGATTTCTCATGCGAGCCCTTATTTTTTGCTCAGTAAAAATCCTCTGATTCATCCAGTCGCTCGCCCCATCAGCAAGCAAATAGCCCGCACGGGGCTAGCCCTGTCAGGATAAGCATTCAGCGCAAATCCACGTCTTCTGCGATCTCGGCAGCTAATCTTTCCCTCCGTCTGCGAAGCCAGCTATACAGCGCATGGACCGGGTGCAGAAAGGCCGCAAGCACGCCAAGCAGCATGATGATGAAGATGATAATCAGCGGGATGCTTTCGTGCGAGAACATGGTGGGTACTCCTGTAGTCACTATGTCGGAAACCGCAGGGTAGACGCGTTGAACCATGTTGTCGGTGAACGTATGTTCATCCTCGCACGCTCGATATGTGCTACAGGTCGTAAAAAAATGGATAACTTGTCACGCTTGAACCAACTCTTCTTCCAGCACAACGGTGTCGTATCGATGAACATCGAAATGCTGGATTTCAAATACCAACTGACACTGACGTCGTTTTATTTCTTTACTTTCAGCGAGCCAGTCCGCATAGCTTTGGAACGGCCCTGCGTATGACGAAAAAAGGGCCGATTCAATCGGCCCTTTTTTATGAAGATCTAAACAAATGCCTGCCCGGCAAATCCGCGAGGCAATCGCTGACGTCCAGCTATCGCCGTCAGCCGTTCTATCCATGCTGCGCGCCAGTCTGTTGCGCCATGACTGGTTTTGGCGTGCCTTGCACTGCGGCGAGCTGCGTTGCGCTGGTCTTTTCTCGCCTGTTTGAAGGCATCGGTATTGCGGCAACTGCGGCACTTCACGCGATTGAGCTCTTTGCTCGCGGTGAGTTGCTCGCCCTTGTGGCCACAAGCCAGATGGCCGTCGACGTTGAAGTGGATAACCATGAACTGTCTCCTTCAGTGACGTGTACAGGTTATGACAACTTCCCCATGGCGCCGTTCGGTAGCTGGAACTGCAGGCAAAAAAACACCCGCATGCGGGCGGGTGATAAACGTTGCTTTGCAAAGGAGTGATTTGAATGTACGCGCACCGATGTGATGATTACGTGAAAAAAACCTCGCCCTTATGCAAAGACAATAAATAGCGAACGCGCAGCAATGCGGTGGCACAAGGGGCACCGTATACAAAGCCTTATTGCCAACCGCTGTTATCTGAATCGAGGTAGCGGCCGATCGATTGGCTTGAGCGCTGTCAGCGTGCTGCGGATCAGCGGCGCATCTTTTTCGATATCGTTCAGCCGATCACGGATGCGCAGCGCGGTGGGGTGCCCGCCCTGGTGATCGACCCAGTCGGCGATCTCTTTGCAAGCTGCCGCGAGCCGCGCCTGGCGGGCGTCGAGCAGGGTGAGGAGGGTGGTGATGGACTCTTTCTCTGACATGGAACACCTCCGTTCATGAAACCGCTGAGGGGCAGCAAAAAGCCCGCGAGTCGCGAGCCTTCTGCCGTTGGGGCGCTGCTCCCTCAGCTGGTTTCAGTATAGACCCGCTGCGCAACGGCATCAGCCGGAAGACTCGCGGGCCGGTATGGGTGAACTGACTGCGTTGAGACGCTTGCATTCGCGTCGGGCGTCTTCTTCGGCGTCGTAGCCATCGCCGATGAACCCCGCGGTGCGGGTATCGAGGATGCGAAACCAGCCAACGGGTTCAGCAGGATCATGCTGGCTGTCACCGGCGCGTCGACCGTGAATGATGATCTTGTTGCAACGCTTCACGACAAAAATGTCTTCCATGGCGTCACCGCAGCTGATTCGTGTCACATCAACTATAGAAGCCCTCGGCAATCGTGCAAAAAATAGACAGGTCAACTCGTCGGTTGCAGTTGCCAGCCTTCAGGGTGCCAGTGCAAAACATGGGTCGGGTTTAATGCCTGTAAAAATGCCTGATCGTGGGAAACCGCGACAATCGCTCCGGGAAATGCCCGCAGGGCGTGTTCGAAAGCTTCCACCGAAGCCAGATCAAGGTGATTGGTCGGCTCATCCAGCAGCAACAATTGCGCCGGGTTCTGGCACCACAATGCCAACGCGAGCGCGGCTTTCAGGCGTTCGCCGCCACTGAGTGAGGCACAGGGCAGCGTGACGCGTTGCGCATTCAATTGCAGGTGCGCCAGATAAGTGCGCAAGGTGCCTTCGCTCAGCGGTGTCTGCTGCGCTTGTAGCTGTTCAACAATGGAAGACCGCGCCTCCAGTAACGTCAGTTGTTGATCAAGGAAGGCAAACGGTACGTGAGTGGTGCACTCACCGGAGACTGGCACCAGCGCCCCCGCGAGCATGTTCAGCAGGGTTGATTTGCCGCAGCCATTGGGGCCGCTGACAGCAATGCGCATGGGCCCGTGGATGGCGAAGGTGAGCCGCGACGATGGCGCATCCACCGGCAGCCGTGGCAGGCAGGCGTCGACTAACGTGCAGACCTGGCGCGTATTGGGGACGCCGCTCCCCGGCAAATTGATCAGGACTGCGCCGTCGGGCACAACGTTCGCATAGGCGTCGCGTACACGATTATCCAGATCGGATTTACGTACCTGGTGGCCGCGCCGCACCTTGCCCATGATTTCTCGCGCAGCGGCTTTGGCGGCCATCCGTTCGAAGCTGGCGACGTTGGCGGTTTCAGCTTTACGCCGACTGGTGGCAGCGTGGCGCTGGATTGCATCGTGCTCGCGTTGCAGTCGCGAACGCTCGCGCTGGCGTTCGATCCGGGCTTGATCAAGTTGAGCCTGCGCAGCGGCTTGATGGATTCGGCGCTGTTCGGCAAATTCCGAATAACGACCGCTGAAGACGTTGGCGCCCAAAGGTGTGAGTTCGACGATTTTACGCATTCGCTCCAGCAACTGCCGGTCATGGCTGACGATGATCGAGCCGCCGCGCCATTGTTCCAGCGTTTTTGTAAGCCACTGCCGGCCCGCGCTGTCGAGATGATTGGTCGGCTCATCCAGCACCAGTAATTGCGCCTCGCTCAGCAGCGCGCCAATCAGGGCGATCCGGGCTTGCTGGCCGCCGCTGAGGGGCGCCGTCAAATCGCTCGCCGCGATACCGGTTAGTCCAGACTCATCGAGTAACTGGCGCAAACGTTCCGCTAAGTCCCAGTGTTCGCCAATGATGTCGAAATCATCGGCACTGACGTCGCCTTGGTTGAGTCGCCCCAGGGCCGCCAGAACGGAGGCCGCCCCCAGTGCGTCCGCCACGGTTTGCCCAGGCGATGCGACGAAGGTTTGTGGGACGTAATGCACTGATGCTGAGCGCACGACGCTGCCGGTAGTTGCCCGTAACTGCCCGGCAATCAGCCGGGCGAGTACGCTTTTGCCGACACCGTTGCGGCCGACAATAGCGGTCGGCAGATGATCGAATTTCAGATTCAGGTCGTTGAAAATCGTCTCGCCATTGGCGAATTGAAAACCCAGTTGATTCAGCGAGACGAGTGCGGGCGTACGCGAGACGTGAGTCATCGGCACCTCCAGAAAAATGTCGTGAAAACTGACAAGCGCCGTTTACGGCGTGCCGCGATTACATTTTCAGAGGGCTGGGTTGTTCACTTCTGCGGTCGTCCTGAGGAGGGGAAAGGTGGCTAGCCTAGAGGACGACGCTATATCAATCAAGGCGTAGCCGTCATCTCGCTCATGCGTTCAAGAAACATTGCCAATGCGACTTCCTCGGCGCGCAGGCCCTTGCGCACACGTGGCCGGGGCAATTCGGCGAGGGCTCCGAGCATGAATTTTTCCACCACTGCCGGGTGGATGTAGCACTTGCGGCACACCGCCGGCGTGTTGCCTAACTGTTTGGCGACGCCTTTGACCATTTCCACCACGTGCCGTTTGGCTTCTGTTTCGGATTCATGTTTAAGCTCGCGCAAAACCGCCAGTGCCAAGGCGCTGCCAGCTCAGGTGCGATAATCCTTGGCGGTGAAGTCGGCGCCCGTCAGGGTTTGCAGGTAGGTGTTGACGTCGGAAGAGCTGACGGTGTGCCGTTCGCCGTTTTCGTCCAGGTACTGGAACAGGTTTTGGCCAGGAAGCTCCAGGCAACGCTTGATGATCCGCGCCAGACGGCGATCCTTCACGGTGATCTGGTGTTCGATGCCGCTCTTGCCGCGGAACTGGAACAGGATCGCACTACCGTTGACTTCGACATGCCGGCTGCGCAGGGTGGTCAGGCCGTAAGAGCGATTGTCTCGCGCATATTGCGTGTTGCCGACCCGGATCAACGTAGCGTCGAGCAGGGTGATCACCGTGGCCATGACCTTGTCGCGGCTGAAACCGGGAGCCGCCAACAGGGTTTCCAGCTGTTTGCGCAACTTTGGCAGCGCCATGCCGAACTCGCGCAGCCGCGAGTATTTGTCGGCGTCACGCACTTCGCGCCAGCGCGCGTGATAGCGATATTGCTTGCGGCCCCGGGCATCGCGGCCGGTCGCTTGCAGATGACCACGCGGATCTGGGCAGATCCACACATCGACATAGGCCGGCGGCACGGCGAGGGCATTGATACGTTTGATTTCATCGGCATCGGTAATGCGCTGGCCCGACGGTTCGAAATAGCTGAACTTGCCACGCAGTTTTTTGCGGGTGATGCCTGGCTGCGTGTCATCGACATAATGCAGGTCGGATGGCAGTTCGACGGTCAACTCGGTGTCGGGCATGGCGGCTTCCTGTAGCGCGGCGGTCTGTAAAACGATTGACCGCACGCCGAAGCCGTGGTGCCGAATGATTTAGGCGAGCACCGCGACTGCCTTGATTTGCGCCCAGAGTTGCTGGCCCGGATGCACGCCCAGCTGATCGCGCGAGTAGCGCGTGATGCGCGCCAGCAACGGGGTGCCGCCGGCGTCGAGACGGATCAGCACATGGGCTGCGTTGTCTGCCGCTTGCTCGCTGATCACGGTCACCGGCAGGCGATTGAGAATGCTGCTGAACTCGTCGTTGTGCAGGGCCAGGCTGATGTCCCGGGCGTGTACCTTGCAGCGCAAGGCCTGGCCCAGCGCCAGCGGCGCGTGAGTCACGCGGATGTTCATTTCGGTGGCCGGCAGTTGCAGGCTCAATAACTGATAATCGGCATCGTAGGCACTGACCTGGCCCTCGATGATCACGCCGGCGTCGTCGCCCATCGCCATCGGCAGATCGAGACGGGCGAGGGTTTCGCCGATCGGGCCACTGGCCAAGACCTTGCCGTCGCTGAGCAGCACCAGATGATCGGCCAGACGTGCGACTTCATCCTGCGCATGACTGACGTACAGCACCGGGATATCCAGTTCGTCATGCAGACGTTGCAGATACGGCAGGATTTCATTTTTGCGCTGGCTGTCGAGCGCGGCCAGCGGCTCGTCCATCAGTAGCAATTTCGGACTGGTCAGCAACGCGCGGGCGATGCCGACACGCTGCCGTTCGCCGCCGGACAGATGCTGCGGATGCCGCTCGAGCAAATGGCCAATCCCCAGCAATTCGGTAGCGTGCGTCATGTCTACGCGACGCTGCGACTTGGCGATGCGCTTGAGGCCGAATTGCAGATTGGCCAGCACCGACAAATGCGGGAACAGGCTGGCTTCCTGAAATACATAACCCAGTGCGCGTTTGTGCGGCGGGACGAAAATCCCATTTTCGCTGTCCTGCCAGACTTCTTCGTTGATCCGGATAAAACCGTGGTCGGCGCGCTCAAGCCCGGCAATACAACGCAGGCACGTGGTTTTCCCCGAACCTGAATGACCGTAGAGTGCGCTGACACCACGGCCTGGCAAACGTAGATCGACATCCAGGCTGAAGCCTGAATAAGTGATGTTCAGACGTGCATCAATCATCGATCAACTCCAGCCCGCGCGGGTTTTGCGGCTGGAGTACAGCACCAGCAACACCAGAAACGAAAACACCAGCATCGCGCCAGCCAGCCAGTGGGCCTGGGCGTATTCCATCGCTTCGACGTGGTCGTAGATTTGCACCGAGACCACGCGGGTCTTCTCAGGAATGTTGCCGCCGATCATCAGCACGACGCCGAATTCACCGACGGTATGCGCAAAACCCAGGATCGCCGCGGTGAGGAAACCGGGTCGGGCCAACGGCAGGATCACGCTGAAAAAGGTATCCCACGGATTGGCGCGCAACGTCGCGGCCACTTCCAGCGGGCGGGTGCCGATCGCCGAGAACGCGTTTTGCAACGGTTGCACTACGAACGGCATGGAATAGATCACCGAACCGATCACCAGTCCGGTGAAGCTGAAGGTCAGCGTGCCCAGGCCCAACCATTGGGTGAACTGGCCGAGAAAGCCGTGCGGGCCCATCATCAGTAATAGATAGAAACCAATGACGGTCGGCGGCAGCACGAGGGGCAGGGCGACGATTGCCCCGATCGGGCCGCGCAGCCAGGAGCGGGTGCGCGACAACCACAGGGCAATCGGAGTGCCGACAACCAGCAGGATCACAGTGGTCAGGGACGCCAGTTTCAGGGTCAGCCAGATCGCCGCGAAATCGGCACTCGTCAGCGACATTTAGAGTTGGTAACCGTAAGACGTGATGATCGCCGCGGCTTTCGGGCCTTTGAGGTATTCAACCAGCGCCTTGGCAGCGGCGCTGTCCTTGCCTTTGTTGAGGATCACTGCGTCCTGTTTGATCGGGTCGTGCAGGCTGGCTGGCACGATCCACGCCGAACCGCTGCTGACTTTGCCGTCCTTGTAAATCTGCGACAACGCAACGAAGCCCAGCTCGGCGTTGCCGGTGGACACGAACTGATAGGCCTGAGTGATGTTCTGGCCCTCAACGATCTTGGCTTTGGTCGCTTCCGTCAGTTTCAGTTTTTCCAGCACTTGCGTGGCGGCCAGGCCGTATGGCGCGGCTTTTGGGTTGGCAATGGACAGATGCTGGTATTCGTTTTTCTTCAGCACATCACCCTTGGCATCGACGTAACCGTCCTTCGCCGACCACAGTGCCAGCGTGCCGATGGCGTAGGTGAAGCGCGAACCTTTGACGGTGTCGCCTTCTTTTTCGAGTTTTTCCGGGGTGGTGTCGTCGGCCGAGAGGAATACTTCGAACGGCGCGCCGTTTTTGATCTGGGTGTAGAACTGTCCGGTGGCGCCATAGGCTGCGACCAGTTTGTGCCCGGTGTCTTTTTCGAAATCGGCAGCGATGGCCTGGATCGGCGCGGTGAAGTTGGCAGCAACCGCCACCTGCACTTCATCAGCCTGAACGGCGCCGGCGGCGAAGGCTGCGAGCAAAGAAGTAAGGCAGGCAGGCGCAAAAAGTGAGGCACGAATGGTCATGTAACAGCTCCGTTATTGGCGGTGCAGAGGGCAGTTTTTATTGGAATGGACTGCGCCGATGCAGAGGTGAAATCGCTATATATAGGAATATATAGCGAAATACCGCCGAACAGGAAGCGCTGGTGAGAAGCGGGTAAGGACTTTTGATGGCTTACCTCGATTGCCGTCAACGTCGAACCAGTTTGATCAATGCACCTTCGGCCAACTGCCGCGTCAGTTCGGCGCTGCTGACGTCCTGGCCCAGCGTGAACGCCTGACCGGCCCACAGGTTGGCGAACTGTGCGTCATCTTTCGCACGCAATGGCATCAATGCCCCACCGGCCAATGGAAATGCCGGTGCTTTCGGCGACATCGGCCCCAGTTCACGCATGACGCGGTTGAGAATGCCGCGAGCGGGACGCCCGGTGAAAAGGTTGGTGATCGCTGTTTCGCTTTCCTTGGCAGTGCGCAATGCCTTGTGATGCGAGGCGCTGACTTTCGCTTCGGGGGTGAACAGATACGCAGTGCCGACCTGTACTGCCGAGGCGCCCAGCATGAACGCCGCCGCCACACCGCGGGCATCGGCAATTGCGCCGGCAGCTATCACCGGTACTTTCACCGCATCGACTATCTGCGGCACCAGCGCAAATGTACCGACCTGGCTGTTCAAGTCATCGCTGAGAAACATCCCGCGATGGCCACCGGCCTCGTAGCCCATGGCGATGATCGCGTCGCAACCGTTCTGTTCCAGCCATACCGCTTCATCGACAGTGGTTGCAGAAGAGAGGATTTTTGCTCCAGTGGCCTTCACCCGATCCAGCAAGGTTTTTTCCGGCAGGCCGAAGTGGAAGCTCACGACTTCAGGGCGGAACTCTTCAAGCACTTCGCACGCCGCCGCATCGAATGGCGCACGATTGGACACGGGTGTTGGCGCATCGAAGTCGACGCCCAGTTCGCGGTAGTACGGTTCCAGCAAGTTCTTCCAGTCGCGTGCGCGCTGCTCATCGGCTGCGGGTGGCTGATGACAGAAGAAATTCACGTTGAAAGGCTTGTCGGTGTTGGCGCGAATCGTCTGCAGCTCTTCACGCAATTGCTCAGTGCTCAGCATTGCCGCCGGCATTGACCCCAAACCACCGGCGTTGCACACCGCGATCACCATTGAAGAGTTCGTGGCGCCGGCCATTGGGGCCTGAATGATCGGTAATTCAATGCCGAGCAGGTCGAGCATGCGAGTATCTGGCCATTGGCTCATGGAAACGGTTCTCCGAACGATGAAACGGGGCAGGGACGGCGCAGCCGGTTTTTTAACAGTAAAACCGAATTCAGGGCCACTCTGAAATTCAGAACATCGCCCAGCGCGGGCTCTCAGCGTCGATGAAGTCCGCCACCGCCGCCTCCTCCATAGGAACGGTTCATGTTTCGTGAGGAGTTTTGAACGTTATGGGTGCGCTGGTTGCCGAAATTACGAGCGGCGGACTCACGGTTCAGGTTTTGTAACTGGGCGTTGTTATTGATTGGAGCGGTGCGCGGAGCGCGGCTCTTGGCCACTGATTGCCAGCCATCATCGGTTTTCTTGTAGACATTGCCATCGCGGCCGGCATAGACGTTGTCGCCAACGCGCGCGGCGCCGCCGTTTTTCCCGCGAACACCGCCATATTGAGTGGTATTGCCTGTATTGGGGTTGTACGCCGCGCCGCGACTGGCAGTGACCTGCGTACCATTACGCACATTACCTGCAGTGACTTTCTGACCGGCAATCGCGCCACCGTTCGGCCCGGTCGCCACACCACTGCGTCCGGCTGCATAGTTGCCGGTGTAGACATTGTGCACAGCGCCGCGCTGGCCAGCCGCCGCTACGCCGGTGCGTGAGTTATAGGAAGAGCCGACCTGACCCGCCCAACGATTGCCGGTCCATGCGTTGTAACCGGCGCCAGTGCGACTGACTGTCGCTCGATCACCCCACTGACGATAGATATTTCCAGTAGTACCGGCCCATCCACCCGGCCCCCAGGCCACAGCACCGCCGCGATAGCCGTAAGCGGCGCCGCCCCAGGCTAAAGGTGCTGGATACAAGCGCGGGCCCCAGGCGTAACCCCAACCGTAATTGCCCCACCACGGATACGCGCCCCAGCCCCAACCCATGGCGACGGTGCTGCCGCCCCAGCTCCAGCCAAAGCCGAAACCGAAGGTCCAGCCAGTCCATGGCGTGTACCGGATGGCAACGCCGAAACCATAAGTTACCGGCGGCCCGTACCAGACATTGCCGACCCATGGCGTGTACGGGTAACCGGTGCCATACACCACGACACCGGTAGCCGGGTCAAGATTCGAACCCTGATAACCGGGGGTGTAGCCGACGACCACGGTGTCGCCGCTGGCCTCATAGACTTTGACGTAAGTGAGGTAATGCATGGGTGAACTCGGCGGGATCGAATAGATCACCGCTGGCACGGAACTGGCCACGACCCACGGGCCGTTGACTGTGGTAGCAGTGAACCAGATACCGTTCTCCACTGCATACCAACTGCTGTTGTCGACCCGGATAATTGGCGTAGCACTGTTGATTACGTATTGCAGCGATGTGGTGTTGATGGCCTTGAGTTGCGGCTCGCCATCGAACTGCGGTTCGGTCAGTTTTACTGCGCTTTTCTTTATCGCCGAGGTCTGCGGGATGGTTGCGGCAATCGCTGCTTCCTTGGCTTGTGGGGTACCGGCAACCGAAGCTTTGACGTTTTCTTTCGGGCTGTCGTCGGGGATGTTGGCAAAATCTGCCGGCAGTTTGTCCGCCGGGGTAAATGTCCAGGGCCCGTTCATGTCGCTGGCGCGAAACCAGCGACCTGAGATCAGCACGTAACTGTTCTGATCGGCGATTTCCTTGAAGATATGTCCGGTGGTATTGCTGACATACAACAGGCTTGTGCCCTGAATTGGCTGCCACTGTGGAGCTCCGTCGGTGACCAGTAGCTCGGTGGGCGTGGAGGCAACAAAAATTTTCGGCTGCGGTG
Organism: Pseudomonas sp. Irchel 3E19; assembly: GCF_900187585.1. Lineage (NCBI taxonomy): Bacteria > Pseudomonadati > Pseudomonadota > Gammaproteobacteria > Pseudomonadales > Pseudomonadaceae > Pseudomonas > Pseudomonas sp. Irchel 3E19. Next base: position 158,606 of record NZ_FYDT01000002.1, on the reverse strand, counting down.
GCTTGGTCAGGCTTGGGATCTTGTCTTTCGGGTCACTTTGTCCGGTCAGCAGATCCACCTGCCGGCTCTTGATGGCAGCCTGCATGGCTTTTTCGAGGTCTGCGGATGGCATGGCCAGACGCGTGTAGTCACCATTGATCTGGCCAGCGACCATCCAGCCATCGAATACATGCAGGTAATGTTTGCCCTGCGTGTCCTTCAGCAATAGCGGGCGTGTGTTGATCACCCGTTGCAGCGTCGTACCCTCCACCGGCCGATAGGCTGCATCGCCGTCGATATAAACGAGCAGGGCGGGTACATCGGCGCTGATGACAGTCGGTGGCGCGTTCTCCAGCGGTGCGCTGTCAGCCCTCTGTTCTGCCGAGAGCACGCCGACGGCGGCCTCCAGCTGATCAAGCGAAATGGTTTTCTTGCGATTGGCCGCATCTTTCTGCAATGCAGCGACCCACATGTCGGCCTGGCGGGTGTCAGCCGGGAAGTCGGCCTTGATGATTTTGTATTGATCGAGCGCGACCCAACGCGTGGCCTTGTCGACCAGCGTGTTGGCACTGAACTGGACGATGCCGTAAGTAGACTTGCCATTGGCGCCCCTGGCTTCGACGGCCGCGCGGGCATTGAGGGTGTAGCCGTCCCAACTGTCGAGTTGTGGCTGATACACGGTCAGCGTGGCCTTGCCGCTGGTGATGACTTGCGGCCATGTCGGTTCGCTTGGCGCCGCTTCCGCGTTCGTGGTAGCCGGTGCCGCCCAGGCATTGGCACAGGCCATCAGGCACAGCATCAGCATCACCGAAAGCGAGCGTTTGTAAAACATTGTCAGCTCCATCGACAGACCGGTTTCTGAAAGAAAACAGCAAAAGCAGCATCGTCGAAAAAGCATAGTCGCCCGCCTTGAAAACATCCGGTGGATTGGCGGATTGGCTGAAAGTCGAGTGTGGCAACAGGTTGCGATGTGATATTTGAAAGGCATGAAACCGCAAACCCATCCATGAGAGGCCATCATGTTCAACGGTATTTTGATCAATAAAGACGACAGCGGTTATCGCGCCAGCCTGCAACGGATCAACGAAGAGCAGTTGCCAGAAGGCAATGTGGCGGTGAACGTCGCGTACAGCACGCTTAATTTCAAAGACGGCCTGGCGATTACCGGCAGCAGCCCGGTGGTGCGTAAATTTCCGCTGGTGCCGGGAATCGATCTGGCGGGCACGGTCGAAGTCAGTTCGCATCCGGATTACAGGGTGGGCGATCAGGTGCTGCTCAACGGCTGGGGTGTGGGCGAAAGCCATTGGGGCGGTCTGGCGCAAAAGGCCCGGCTCAATGGCGACTGGCTGATTCCGTTGCCCGAGGCGTTTTCTGCGGCACAGGCAATGGCGATTGGCACGGCTGGCTACACCGCCATGCTGTGCATTCTGGCCCTCGAACGTAACGGCGTGACGCCGGATCAAGGCGAAGTGCTGGTGACGGGCGCCAATGGCGGCGTCGGCAGCTTCGCCATCGCACTACTGAGCAAACTCGGTTATCGGGTCGTGGCTTCCACTGGCCGGGTATCCGAGCATGAATACCTGAAGCAATTGGGCGCCGGAGAAATCATCGACCGGGCAACCTTGTCTGAACCGGGCAAGCCGCTGGCCAAGGAGCGTTGGGCGGGGGTGATCGACTCGGTCGGCAGCCACACCTTGGCCAACGCCTGCGCCAGTACGCGCGCAGAAGGCACCGTCGCTGCCTGCGGTCTGGCTCAGGGCATGGACTTTCCAGCTTCGGTGGCACCGTTCATTTTGCGCGGAGTCACGCTGGCCGGTATCAACAGCGTGACTCAGCCCAAGGCGCGTCGCCTGCAAGCTTGGGATCGTTTGGCCAAGGATCTGGACGTTGCCTTGCTGCCATTGATCAGCCATGAAATCGCCTTGAGCGAAGTCATCGATGCCGCGCCGAAACTGCTGGCCGGACAACTGCGCGGGCGGGTTGTGGTTGACGTCAACCGCTGACTCAATCGTTAAGGCTGCGTTTCACGTTCAAGCAATTGCCGTTTGCGCTCCACGCCCCAGCGATAGCCGGAAAGATTGCCATCGCTGCGCACCACGCGGTGGCAAGGGATCGCCACTGCCAGGCGATTCGCCCCGCAAGCCTGGGCCACGGCGCGCATCGAAGTTGGCGCGCCGATGCGCTGGGCAATCTCGGCATAACTGGCGGTGCTGCCCACGGGAATTTCCCGCAGCGCCTGCCACACGCGCTCCTGAAACGCCGTCCCGCGCACGTCCAGCGGCAGATCCAGGCCAAGCGCGGGAGCTTCGATAAATCCCACCACTTTGGCGATCAGTTGTTCAAACCCGGTGTCGGCGCCAATCAGATTGGCTTTGCGGAACTGATCCTGCAGATCGCACACCAGTTGGTGAGGATCGTCACCCAATAGAATCGCGCAAACCCCGCGGTCGCTTTGCGCCACCAGAATCGCTCCGAGCGAGCATTGCCCGACGGCGAAACGAATGTCGTTGTTTTGCCCGGCGGCACGATAGTCACCGGGTTTCATGCCTAGCAGTTGATCGGCGGCTTCGTAGAAGCGGCTGTTGGAATTGAAGCCTGCGTCGTACAGCGCTTCGGTCACCGAACCACCGTTGGCCAAGCGCTCACGGACTCTGCGCGAGCGGTGGGCGCTGGCGTAACCCTTGGGCGTCAGTCCGGTCACGGCTTTGAATACCCGGTGAAAATGAAAGGGGCTTAACCCGGCCGTTTCAGCGAGTTCGTTGAGTGCCGGCAGGGCTTCGGCGGACTCGATCTGCCGACAGGCTGTTGCCACCGTGGCGGCATGCTGAACGCTCACCTCACTCTGGTCTTTACTCGCGCGTTTGCTGGGGCGATAACCGGCGGCCTCAGCCTGTTCGGCGGTGTCGAAGAACTCGACATTCTGCGGTTTCGGCAACCGCGCAAGACTGCTTGGGCGGCAGTAGATGCCGGTGGTTTTCACGGCATAGACAAATTGCCCGTCTGCCCGTGGATCCCTTGCCAGCACGGCGGCCCAACGTGGATCGTCTGCAGTATTGAGATGGCTCGAAAGCGTATTCATGTCGGGTAATCCGTTGACCTGTTTGATACAGGTTAACCAAGGTGGGTGAGCGCAACACTCCGGGCCTTGCGGTCAAACTTTTGCAGTTCATCCAGCAACACGAAAAGTCAGGTTGATCCGTTGTTCACCCAGTCGCGAATGCCGACCCTGTTTGATCGGCAACACCCCGTGAAAACGTAAACGATCGACGCCGCCCCAGACCACCATATCGCCGTGCAGCAAGGGAATCCGCTGGCTCTTGTCGCTCCGCGCGAATCCGCCAAACAGAAACATGGCCGGCAAGCCTAGCGACAGCGAAACGATGGGGGCCGCGTAGGCGTTTTCGTCTTTGTCCTGATGCAATGACATCTTGGCACCGGGGACATATCGGTTGATCAGGCAGGAATCTGCGTTGAAGTCGGAAAACCCCGCTTCCATCGCCGCCGAATGCGCCAGTTTGGCAAACACCGCCGGCATCTGCGGCCAGGGCGATCCGCTGAGCGGATCGACACGCGAGTAACGATAGCCACTGCGATCGGTGATCCAGCCCAGTTCGCCACAACTGCTGGTGCCCACAGACATGCTGAAACCGCCGGGCGTGATCATGTGTCGGAGCGGGGCCGTGGCAAGAATGGCATCCAGCGCCGGCAACAACGGGTCGATAAGCGGCAGGGCGAAACCGCGCAGCAGCCACGCTTGTTCGCCAATCTGTTCGGCGCCGGGTTGCTGTTCGGGTTCGCTGTCGGCGAACAGATCGAAGGTGTGAGGGTGCATGGCGTTGATGTGGCGTCGTGAAAGATGATGCCTAGGGTATGCCTTTTTCCACTGTGCAGGCGACTGACGCCATGACGCATGGTCACCCGATAATCGCCGCGCACGCCTGTGGCCGGACGTTGGTTGACGGCGAAAATCACCGCGTCGCCTTTCTTAAAGTCCAGCGCTTGCGGCCGGGACTGCATGCGCGGGCGCTGCTCGGTGAGCAAAAAACTCGCCACCGGTAAAGTCCTGGCCGGGTTCCGACAGAAGAATCGCCACTTGCAGTGGAAATACCCGTTCGCCCCTGCGCCGCTTGCGGACGAACTCCGTTCGGTGCCTTACAGCGCTTTGCTGACGGCGATATCGCTGATCACGTCGCTCTGGTCGTGAATTGCATCCAGCGCAGCCTTGGCTTCTTCGGCGGTGCCGTTTTCCAGTTGCGCGAACTCGAAGCGGCGCTCACCGTTGAGTTTGTACTTGATAACGTATTTGGTCGTTTGGGCCACGGTCATGAATACCTGTCTGTGTGGGCGGGGCGGCTCAGCTGAGTTTGGAGCTGGAGCGGCGGATGATCTTGATCGAATGCGTCAGCGTCGGTTTGCGTGTAACGCTGATTGCGCGGGTGGTGACGGTGTCGATAGTGATGTTCCAGAAACCGGTGCTCGGTGCGGTGATGCGCGCCGGGAACGTGTCGAAAGCGCCGCCGTGGTAAGAGTGACGACCGCCATTTTTGAAGCTGCGGAAGTTGGCGTCGCTCATCAAACGGATGTTGCAGGTTTGCGAGCACTGGATGACGACGATGTCGTCTTCGTTGAGGTGCTCGCGCTGGTGAATGAATTTCATGGGCGCCTCCAGAAGGGCTTTTTCTACTAAATCAAAACGATAGCTTGTAATTGCGCGCAGTTTATCAGCCCGCACGGGTTATTATCTGGCCGTCGGGCGTTGGTTTGACAATTTTGAACAGATATTCGCGATTGGATGCGGGTTAAATGCAGAAGGCCCCGGAGAAAAACGGCATTTGTGCTGTCGGACGGTCTTTAACGGAGGTTTTGTATGAAGTGGGGTGTGGTGTGTCTGCCGTTGGTTTTGGCTGTGGGTGGTTGTGCGAGCGTTTCCGAAATCAATGAAACGCTACCGACCGTGAGCGTAATCTCCGGCAAGAAGCCCCATGAATACGCTCAGTGCCTGACAGAGAAACTGGCGGAAAGCCGCGGTGCGTTGCAAATGCAGCCGTTCAAGGATGGCGTCAGGGTCATCGTGCCGGGGAAACTATCTTCCGGCCCGGCCGCCGTGTTCGATATCGAAGACCGCTCGGGAGGCAGCAGCATCAAGCTGCATGAACGCATGTCAAATGTGCCCGTGCGCCCGCGCGATGTACGTAACGCTGCCAATGCGTGCATTTCCGGCTGATAGACTATTGGTCATCAGCATCAATGCCGTCGCAGCCAGGCTGTGACGGCATTTTCATTTCTGGAGTCGCGATGAAGCGAGAGCAAGTACGGGAACGCCATGTAGAGGGTCTGATCTCTGCCACACACGTTATCCAGAACCCGGCAAATCCGGGCGAGTGGATCGTGTTTTTCAAGAAAAGCGCCGGCCGCAGCTACTTTCTGGTGGACGAAAACGACGAAGTCGAGTCCTTCAGCAGACTCGACGATCTCATTGAGGTTGTGCGCGGCCTCGGGATCAAGTTCGCCGAAATCCACATGTAGGTCTACTTGCAGACGACGACCACGCTGCGGTTCTTGTAGTTGCCGACGTCGACCCCCAGGGTCTTGTCGCTTTCCTTCGGCGCGGGTGTTCCGTCAGTGCCAACGATGCGATAACCGGTGCCGGCACACGAAGCGTCTGCCTTCTCATAGCAGGTGGCCCAGGAGTTGGCTTCACCGGAGCAGTCGATGGTCAGGCCCTGTTCGCCGTTGTTCAGAGTGGTCGGCTCTGAAGTGGCACAGCCGCCTAACGCCAGTACCGCAATCAATGGCAAAAATTTGTTCATGTTCATATTTGTCGTCTTCAGCGAGGGGGGGACTAGACGCTCTGACAGCGCCGCGGTGAAAAGGTTATAGCGATTGGCCACTTGTTTGTACCTGAGCACAAAAAAAGCCCTGCTCAAGGGCAGGGCTTGGCACGCGCCGCAGTTGATCAGTCCTGATCTTTGCCACGACGTTTGGCCGATGCTGGCGTGTCCGTGAACACCGACGCTACATCAGTCGCCATCTGCTCGCTGTCGAAAGGACCGGCGATGTGCTCGCCATTGGTAGTGGTCAGTGTCCACTTGCCGTCTTTCTTGTCGATCACGTACCCGTTGATGATTTTTACCGCGGCCATCTAGTCTGTCTCGTTCGCTGGTTCAAAGTCGCCATGATACCGGCAAATGCTCACATTGGGGGACGATGAGCGTATGGTGGGGCTGCTTGCCGGCATCTTTGAGCTACGCTGATCGGGTTACGCAAAATTGCCGATGGAACTATCAGCGAGAATATTTCTCTATGTTGGCATCGGTTAGCCAGTGCGGGGCATTGTAAGGTGCACGCCGCCTGATTAGACTGCGCCGAAACTCGTACACACAGCCCTTTCAAGGACTTATATGATCAAGAAATGCTTGTTCCCAGCAGCCGGTTACGGTACTCGCTTCCTGCCAGCGACTAAAGCCATGCCCAAAGAAATGCTGCCGGTGGTAAACAAGCCACTGATCCAGTACGGCGTTGAAGAAGCGCTTGACGCTGGCCTGACGGAAATTTCCATCGTCACCGGTCGTGGCAAGCGTGCTCTGGAAGACCACTTCGACATCAGCTACGAGCTGGAAAACCAGATCAAGGGCACCGACAAGGAGAAATACCTGGTTGGCATCCGCAAACTGCTGGATGAGTGCTCCTTCTCCTACACCCGTCAGACCGAAATGAAAGGTCTGGGCCACGCGATTCTGACCGGTCGCCCGCTGATCGGTGACGAACCGTTCGCCGTGGTGCTGGCGGACGACCTGTGCGTCAACCTGGAAGGCGATGGCGTACTGACCCAGATGGTCAAACTGTACAAGCAGTTCCGCTGCTCGATCATCGCCATTCAGGAAGTCGACCCTCAGGAAACCAGCAAGTACGGCGTCATCGCTGGCGAAATGATCCGCGACGACATCTACCGTGTTCACAGCATGGTCGAGAAGCCAAAGCCGGAAGATGCGCCGTCGAACCTGGCCATCATCGGTCGTTACATCCTGACCCCGGATATCTTCGACCTGATCGAACAGACCGAGCCAGGCAAGGGCGGCGAAATCCAGATCACCGACGCCCTGATGAAGCAAGCCCAGAACGGCTGCGTGATGGCTTACAAGTTCAAAGGCAAGCGTTTCGACTGCGGTGGCGCTGAAGGCTACATCGACGCGACCAACTTCTGCTTCGAAAACTTCTACAAGACTGGCAAGGCTTACTGATAGCGCTTGATTGGTTTGTAGGTATGTCACACGGCTCGGCTCGTGTGACGCAAAAAACAAACGCCCCGACTTGTTCGGGGCGTTTGCGTTTGTGCAAGAAGGAAAATTAGTCTCCAGTCTTTTCCATATCTAAGTTCGGCCAGCGTTAGTGGTTTTTCCGAAAAAAACGATATTTTGTAACTTAACATTTAAGTTTGGTGTGCGGTCGAAAAAATATTTATTTAAGTTATCGATGATTAACCGATTGGTTAGTCGTCGTATTTGTTAGGCTTTGCTGGTTTTTTTTTTAGATGAGTATGTGAAATTATTTCAAAGATACAATATGAAACAAATACGCTGTTGAGCTGGTATGTAACGAAACTATAGAAATGTTTTGTTTTTAAAAGGTGGGAATTCAATTCTCTTAAGCCGTAAGTAATATTTTGAGGTCAAAACATGGAGTTCGACGTCATTGTTGTAGGGGCGGGTGCTGTGGGTGGTTCAATCGCGTATGAGTTGTCATCGCGAGGTTTAAAAGTCTGTCGGGTCGGCGAAACCGATCGTGCGAATGCAGCATCGAGGGCTGCCGGGGCAATGAACGGTTGCTTTGGTGAGGTTACCAGTGGGTTGCTTGCGAGTGATTTTGGCCGGCTGAAGCTGGATATGGATCGTCAAGCCCAGCAACTATGGCCAAGCTGGGCGGAACGTTTGGCCGTTTCTTCTGGTAATACGACATCCCTGTTCACTGCAATGGGGACTCACGTTTTGCTCAATACGGCGGGCATGGACGAAGTCGATAGCGTCAACTACGACACCATCGAGAGCACGTTGACTGAGTATGGCGAACCCTTCGAAGTCATCGATCCACGTAAAATGGAGTGGCTTAAGCCGAATCATCTCGTTCGTCCTCTACGAGGGTTGTACATTCCGAACGAACATTCAGTGAATTCCCACCTGTTACTGGAAAAACTGGATGCTGCATTTGTCGCTGAGGGGGGCACTCTGAAGAATGAGAATGCCGAGCGAGTGCTGGCAGAGGGCGGTGTAGTCACTGGCGTGGAGTTGGGCAGTGGGGAGGTACTTTGGGCACGAAAAGTCATCGTCGCTGCGGGCGTTCACTCTCTGGATCTGCTGAGTCACTTTGACGAGGTGGTTAAGAGGATTCCACCATTGTTCAGTGGGTATGGCGTGTCCATATTGGTGAAAATGCCGGAGGGGGGCGATCTGCCTAACTCCGTCATTCGTACCCCGAACCGTGCATTTGCCTGCGGCCTGCACTGCGTCCCCCGTGGTGATGGAATTCTTTACCTTGGGGCGACCAATATTATTTCCGAGCAGCCTAAGAAGCACGCACTGATTTCGGATGTGCAGTTCTTACTTGATTGCGCTGTCGATCAGTTGAGTCTGGATCTCCATGGAGCAGAAGTCATTTCCATTCAGGTCGGCAACAGGCCCATTCCGGCAGACGGATTCCCATTGATAGGTGAGTGCGGTATAGAGGGGCTTTGGCTCGCAACAGGCACTTATCGGGACGGGTTGCATCAGTCGCCGTTATTGGCAGGCTATATAGCTGACTGTTTGACTGGCATGAAAAGTAATAGTCTTGATCTTAGTCCGTTTACGCCAGTGCGCGCTCCGCTGGCCGGATTTGCCCGCGAAAATACTGTTAAAGAAACCGTGCAACAGATGTTTGCCACGGGCTATGAGTATCGCTGGGATATAAAGCCTTATTGGTTTCCACTGCTGGATGAGGGGTTGTCGCGCAACTATCAAAAGTTGATAGATGATTTGCACCCGTCGTTTACTCCGCCACCGGAGTTGGTAGCGTTTTCTTATCTATACGAGTCAATCCTGAATAAACTCTCCCAATATTACCGGGAGTGGACATGAGTCTTACTGAACGTGAATTCCTCGCTATTGACCAGGCACGAGAGCTGCTGCAAAAGTCCGGCGTCTGGAGTCTGGAAGAAGACCTGAGTTGTCTTGTGGATCGCTTTATCGAGCGCGCGGATAAAAGTTTGGCACTGGAGGAGTTCATGTTGGCGGTCAAAGAGCGCTGCAACCGGATTCCGCTCGGACATATTGTCGGCAAGGTGGACTTTGACGATTTGTCGCTTGTCGTCGGGAGTGGGGTGTTCATCCCGCGACCTCATAGCAGAGTCATTCACAAATGGATCGAGCGCAGTGCAGCGCTGGAGTCGGGCTCAAAGGTTCTGGATCTGTGTGCGGGCAGCGGAGCCATCGGTCTGGCGATTGCCCGGCGCAGACCTGATCTCGACGTCACTTGCGTAGAGTTTGATCCGATAGCCATCCAGTATCTCAAACGCAATATTGATCGCTTGTCGTTCAAGGGCGTACACGCAGACCACCTGCAGGCAGATATTCGCGACGGAAAGGCGTTTGCGCAATTCGATCAGCAGATCGACCTTATTGTCGCCAATCCTCCCTACGTTCCGCAGGCCCAGGAGTTGCTGCCCGAATGGGGTGAGCACCATCCTCATACGTCTGTTTATTCCGGGTCCGATGGTCTTGAGTTGATTCGGCAGATTATTGCTCTCGCCGACCGATTGCTCGTTCGCGATGGCTGGCTTGTGATGGAGCACGGCGAAGATCAGGCCGAAGCGTTGCGAGAACTGTTCAGGCGCGCTCATCTGGCAGAGATACAAACAGTGATTGACAAGGACGAGTCTGATGCGTCGGGCAGCTCGGTAATGACTATCGGCCGCAAGTCCAAGTGAATTTGGAAAGGAGCTTAAGCAATGGATGTGCAAGTCAAGCAAGACTGGATGAGCATTCGCCGTGGCAACACCACCGGTGCACTGACAACTGCCTATGAGGAAGGGCTGACGGGTTTTACAGTTACGAGTCGTATCGGCAAGCAGATCACCCTTCAGGAAGGAGGTGTGTACACAGAATTTGTGTCGTGCTCGTATTTGGGGCTCGAAACCCATCCTGCACTGATTGAGGCTGCACAACGGGCACTCAATAAATGCGGGCTGCACCTGTCCTCTTCTCGGAGTGCGATGCGTCCACATTATCTGCCTCATTTGGAGGATCTGCTTGGTCAGGTTTACAGAGGTAGCGCGGTTGCAGTGTTCACCTCTACCAGCAGTGTGCATCTAGGTGTTCTGCCTCTGTTGGGCAGTGGGTCATTGGCGGGCTATCCTGTCAGAAAGAGAGTGCATTGGCTAATGGACAGAACTGCCCATGCTTCGATGCAAGTTCTGAGGGGGATTCTTGAGCAATTCGGTTCTGTTTCCAGAGTTGAATCGACTGACCTGGAGTCGCTGACCGACACGCTGAAAGCGTGCTCGAACAGGGGCGAAACCCCAGTGCTCTTGATTGATGGCATTGGATCAATGAGTGGTCTGGTACCCATTGCCGAACTTTCCCGGCGATTAGAGTCTGCGCAGGGATATCTATATGTAGACGATGCGCACGGTATTTCTATTGTCGGCCGACATGGTGCGGGTTATGCGTTTTCTGCGGTAGATCATTCGTTGCCTGCAAATATTATTCTGGCCGGGTCACTTTCCAAGGCTTTCGGCGGTGCAGGTGGTTTTGTCGTGGTCTCGGAATCGCAGGATGTCGAGATCATCCGAACTTCAGCAAACCCATTGATATTTGGTCATTCCATTATGGTGCCGATGCTCGCGGCGAATGTTGCCTCGGCGCAAATTCATCTCACTGATGAAATTGAGGTGCTGCAACGACGCCTCTGGAACAACGTCAGCCTTTTAGATTCTGTCACCGATCACCAGTTGCTCAATGCGGGCATCCAATCGCCAGTCAGGGGGGCCTTCTTTGAAACTGAAGAGGCCGGATTACAGGCTGCACGGGCCCTGCGCGATCAGGGCATGCTGCTGTTCCCGGTCTTTTACCCGATCATCGCCAAAGGTAAGGCAATGCTGCGATTTGCAGTGTCGGCTGACCACAGTGAGCAAGAGATCAGATCGCTCGGGGTTGCGTTGCAAGAGTTGTCGCGAAACGGGACGTGGGCACCGAATCTCAGCGAACCAGCCTGAATATGACCGTCGTATACCTTGTAGAGATTGGCTAATGGAGGTGCATGTATGCAACAACATGGACAGTTAACACAGACAGGAACGTCAAACATTTTGCAACCATTGCGAGAAAGGCTCGATTCGATAAATTTGCAGGTGGTTGATCTGCTTTCGGAGCGCATGAAATTGTGCATGGATATTGCCGAGCTTAAAGCCGCACATGGCATAGCGATGATGCAACCCGGGCGAATTTCCTATGTGCTCGATATGATCAAGGAACGATCATTGGCTTCGGGGCTCAGGCCGGAATACACCGAATCGATATTCAATCTGATCATTGCGGAGACGTGTGTGCGGGAAGACGTGCTGATAAATCAGCGTCTGAGCCAGAGCGTGTCCTCATGAAAATACTGTTGATTGATAACTTCGACTCCTTTACCCATAACATCGCCCAATATCTGTTCGAGGTAACGGGGGTATCTGCAGACATCGTAAAGAACTCTGTTTCCTACAGCGAGCTGGGCATCGAACGATATGACGCTGTGGTGCTGTCGCCGGGCCCCGGACATCCCGCCGAAGAGGAGGATTTCGGTGTCTGTGGTAGCGTCATTTTGCATTCTCCTGTACCGATACTTGGTATATGCCTAGGGCATCAGGGTATTGCACAATTCCTTGGCGGTTCTGTCGGGCATGCCCCAAGTCCCGTGCATGGCTATCGCAGCCCCATTACGCATACAGGTAAAGGGCTTTTTCGGGACTTGCCTGAGCAGTTTGATGTGGTCAGGTACCACTCGTTGATGTGCACAAGTTTGCCATTAGAGCTTCAATGCACAGCCTGGACGCCCGAAGGCGTGGTGATGGCAATCGAGCACATCACTCGGCCTATATGGGGCGTACAATTCCACCCGGAGTCCATAGATTCGGAATATGGGCATGCGTTACTGAGCAACTTCATACGCATGGCGCTTGAACACAATGTCAGCGTGAGAAGTCGGCTGGAGTCCGATACGGAATGCGCTTCGTCAAAAAGCGCCTATGTCGCGGTGGGGGGCGAGCTGAATATGCAGCTTGCGTACCGCGAGCTGCCCGAAAACCTGGATCCCCAGGCGGTATTTTCGTCCCTTTATGCAAATGACCGTTTCGCGTTCTGGCTGGACAGCGAAAAGTCGGAGAGACCGAATGCTCGTTACTCGATCATGGGCAGTGGGGAGGGGCAGGGCACTATAAGGCTTGATTACAATGTCACTGATGAATACCTGACACTCGATGGGCCAAAAGGCAAAAAAAGTATCAAAGGCGACTTTTTCACCTTGGTTGCACAAATTTTCGAAGCCGTTCAGATCGCCACTCCGCAGTACTTACCATTTGGTTTCAAGGGAGGTTTTGTCGGTTACCTAGGATATGAGTTGAAAGCACTGACCGGGGGAGGAGAGATCTATCGGTCGAGTCATCCGGATGCGGCATTCATGTTTGCGCCGCACTTTCTGGTCTTCGATCATCAGGACGGTAAAGCTTATCAGTGCATGATCACTGCCACGGGAGAGGCGGGCGTTTGGCCGGCGCTGCCTCGCATCGCCGAGCTTGTAGAAACGCCCGCCCTCTTTGGTGAAAAGTTCGTTCCAGGGGCTGTAGATCAACTGAAGCTTTCACTTGATGATGGACCGGATGATTACATTGCCAAGATCACTCAGTCGCTGCAGTACATTACCGATGGCGAGTCTTACGAGATTTGTCTGACTAATCGCGCAAAAATGGCATACGACGGTGTTCCATTGAGTGCTTACAAGCGAATGCGTCATGCCAGCCCCGTACCTTATGGGGCATATCTTTCATTTGCGCAGTTCTCGGTGCTCAGTGCATCGCCGGAGACTTTTCTTAGAATTGATGACAGCGGGATGATCGAGTCCCGGCCTATCAAAGGAACCAGACCGCGCAGTAAGCTGCCTGTTGAAGACCAGAGGCTGCGTGATGAACTGCAGGCTTCATCTAAGGACAGAGCCGAGAACCTGATGATCGTCGATCTGGTCCGCCATGACTTGAATCAGGTGTGTCGTCCAGGAAGCGTACATGTTCCCGAGATTTTTTCGGTCGAAAGCTTCTCGTCGGTACATCAACTGGTATCCACTGTTCGCGGGCACCTTAGATCTGAAGTGGCAACGCTGGAGGCAATTCGCGCCTGTTTTCCGGGCGGCTCTATGACCGGAGCACCTAAGAAGCGCACGATGGAAATCATTGACGTGTTGGAATCCTCGGCACGAGGTATCTATTCTGGCGCTTTGGGATGGTTATCTTTCAGTGGTGCTGCAGAGCTCAGCATTGTCATACGCACAGCGGTTGTCCAGGACGGCGAGGCGACCTTTGGTATTGGCGGCGCGATCGTTGCACACTCTGATCCGCAACAGGAACTTGAAGAGACATTGGTAAAGGCTAGCGTGCCTTACTACAGTTTTATCGCAGGGAGCGAAGCGTGATGAACGACACGGTAGTCGTGCTGGGTGGTGCGGGGCTGGTGGGGTCCCTCATCACCCGCATACTTATGCAATACGGATGCAATGTCCGCGTGGTAGATCGTAGGCCTCCAGAACAGTCCAGTGGTTTTCATGAGGTCGATGTCACCAGCCCGTTCAATAATACCGGATACATTTTTGAAGGGGCGACGGCGGTTGTTTTTGCTTTGCCTGAGAGTGTGGCGATTCGGTCAATACCTTGGGTGCTTGGGGCTGTTTCGAGCAATGTTGTATTTGTTCCGACCTGTTCTGTTCAGGATCCGTTTTACCGAGCTCTGAAGAATGAGTCTCCTCAACAGCCCTTTGTCGGGATTAACCCGATGTTTTCACCCAAGCTTTCCGTTCAGGGGCGTACCGTTGCTGTTTGCTTGGATAAGGAGGATTCGCCTTCAACCTTTATCGAGCAGTACCTGCTCGGCGCAGGAATGAAGATCAAGCGAATGACGCCTGTTGCCCACGACGAATTGATGGCGCTTTGTCAGGCGTTGCCTCACGCCGCCATTCTTGGCTTTGGCCTTGCGTTGTCCAAGTGCTCACTGGACCTTGAAAGCGCGCTGGAAGTGATGCCGCCACCTATGCGCACCATGATGGCGTTGTTGTCTCGCGTATTGGTGAATCCACCCGAAGTTTATTGGGATATTCAGCTGGAAAATGACCACGCCATCAAACAGCGCGAGGCGTTGGCAGAGGGAATGAGGCGCTTGATGGAGAGTGTTAGTAGCCAAGATTACGATGGATTTAGCAATGATCTGCAAGGTGTTTCAAATGCATTGGGTCGCCGTTTGAATTCGGGGGCAGTCGATTGTCAGCACGTGTTTTCACTGCTGAACTAATCCATATACGCCGGGGAAGTGCGTAGGAAAAAGTTTCACGGGGTCATCAAAAATGCTCCGTGAAATTATCTTTGTCTAAGGAGCTTTATCCATGGCATTAACAAATGAGTCTACCGGCAGTAATACATCAAAACGCTGGTTCGGCCTCGGCGTATTAATGTTGCCAGTCCTGCTGGTGACCGTTGACAACACAGTGCTGGGTTTCGCCTTACCCAAAATCGCAGAAGCGTTGCGTCCGACTGCCAGTCAGCAGTTGTGGATGATCGATGCCTACTCATTGGTTCTCGCCGGGCTACTGGTGTCCATGGGAAGTCTGGGAGATCGGGTCGGGCACCGCAAGTTGCTGCTTATCGGTTCGCTAGGATTTGCTGTGGTATCGGTGCTGACCGCCTATTCCGAGACGGCCTTGCAGTTGATTATCGGGCGTGCCTGCATGGGGATTTTCGGGGCGATGCTGATGCCTTCCACGTTGGCATTGATACGCTCGGTGTTTGAGGATCGAGAGGAGCGCAGGCTGGCTGTCGCGATCTGGGCCACGACATTGACCGTCGGTTCGGCTCTGGGGCCTTTGGTGGGCGGAGTGTTGTTGCAGTTCTTTGATTGGGGCGCGATTTTTCTGTTGGCGGTCCCCGTTCTGATTCCGCTGTTGGTGTTGGGTCCACTATTGCTTCCTGAGTCGGAGCGTGATGTATCTGGGCCGTTGGATCCGATCAGCATTCTTCAGTCGATGGCCGCCTTGGGTGGCATCGTTTACGGCATCAAGCATGCCGCCAGTGAGGGTTTTGACGGGGTCGTACTGGGGGCCTTTCTGGTCGGCGTATTGGCGGGCTGGATGTTTGTCCGGCGCCAGTTACGTCTTCCCGTGCCGCTGATGGATATGACTCTGTTCCGCAACGGGACTTTCAGCGGGTCTGTTCTGATCAATTTGATGAGTCTTGCGTTCCTCGTCGGTTTTGTTTTCTTCACCACTCAGTTTTTGCAGATTGTCCTGCAGATGTCGCCTTTGAGTGCGAGCCTGGCGTTGGTACCGGGTCAAATTATGGCGATTGTGGTTGGAATGGCGGTCGTCCCGGTCGCTCAGCGTCTGCCTGTGCATGTGCTGATACCGATTCTGGTCGCCTTCGCCGCTGCGGCGTTTTTACTCGTGGCCAGCGTGGGCAGTAGTCTTGCGGTACTGGTTGCGGCGTTCGCGTTGCTGAATATCGGCGTGGGCGCGATCGCTACGGTTTCCAATGACGTGATTTTGTCGGCGGCGCCCCCAGCTAAGGCCGGTGCAGCTTCCGCTATCAGTGAAACAGCCTATGAGGTCGGAGTCGTTTTGGGGACGACCCTGCTTGGCGGCCTGGTTACGGCTCACTATCGGGCAGACTTGCAGCTTCCAGCGTTTTTGAGCGATGCCCAGACGATGCTGGCAAGTGAAACGCTGGCTGGCGCTCATCATGTGGCGACGGGGTTGGCGGGGGATCAAGCGCAACAGTTAATGCAACAGGCGGGAAGTGCATTTGAAGGCGCAATTGCATTGGTATCGTGGGTCGCTTTCGGTTTGGCATTCATAGCGGTTTTGATCGCCTGGCGTACGCTGCGGTTACCAAAGGCTCAGTCCGCAGAATGTCACTGATCAAAAGCTTGCTGCTCGAACCCTTGGCATTGGTCATCGGCATAACGGCAGAGGCTTGCTCAATGGGCATCTGCAGGTATGCTGATCGCCTGCCGAGGAGATAGAAATGGCCTACGATTTTGACCTTTATGTAATTGGTGCCGGTTCCGGCGGTGTGCGCGCTGCGCGGTTTGCGGCCGGTTTCGGCGCGAAAGTGGCGGTGGCTGAAAGCCGTTATCTGGGCGGAACCTGCGTCAATGTTGGCTGTGTGCCGAAAAAGCTGTTGGTCTACGGCGCGCACTTTGCCGAAGACTTCGAGCAGTCTGCAGGTTTTGGCTGGAGCCTGGGCGAAGCGAATTTCGATTGGGCCACGCTGATCGCCAACAAGGATCGCGAGATCAATCGTCTGAACGGCATTTATCGCAATCTGCTGATCAACAGTGGTGTGACCTTGCACGAAGCACACGCGAAGATCGTCGGCCCGCACGAGGTTGAGGTCAACGGTGAACGCTTCACCGCGAAAAATATTCTGATCGCTACCGGCGGCTGGCCGCAAATTCCGGAGATTCCGGGGCACGAGCATGCGATCAGCTCCAATCAGGCTTTCTTTCTCAAAGAATTGCCGAAACGTGTTCTGGTGGTCGGCGGCGGTTACATCGCGGTGGAGTTTGCCGGGATTTTCCACGGTCTTGGCGCTAACACCACGCTGCTGTATCGCGGTGATCTGTTCCTGCGCGGTTTCGACGGTTCGGTGCGCAAGCATTTGCAGGAAGAGCTGACCAAGCGTGGCATGGATCTGCAATTCAATGCCGACATCGCACGAATCGACAAACAGGCCGATGGCAGCTTGAAGGCCACCCTCAAGGATGGCCGCGAGCTGGAAGCGGATTGCATTTTCTACGCCACTGGACGCCGTCCGATGCTGGACAATCTGGGGCTGGAAAACACCGACGTGCAGCTAGATGACAAGGGCTTCATCAAGGTCGACGAGCAATACCAGACCAGTGAGCCTTCGATTCTGGCGCTGGGCGACGTGATCGGTCGCGTGCAACTGACGCCGGTGGCGTTGGCCGAAGGTATGGCCGTGGCGCGCCGTCTGTTCAAGCCCGAGCAATATCGTCCAGTGGACTACAAGATGATCCCGACGGCGGTGTTCAGTCTGCCGAACATTGGCACGGTAGGTTTGACAGAAGAAGAGGCGCGCAAAGCGGGTCACGATGTGGTGATTTTCGAAAGCCGCTTCCGGCCGATGAAGCTGACCCTGACCGAGTGCCAGGAGAAAACGCTGATGAAGCTGGTGGTCGACGGCAAGACCGACAAAGTGCTGGGTTGCCACATGGTCGGTCCAGATGCCGGCGAGATCGTGCAAGGCCTGGCGATTGCGTTGAAGGCTGGCGCGACCAAGCGCGACTTCGACGACACGATCGGGGTGCACCCGACGGCCGCCGAAGAGTTTGTCACCCTGCGTACGCCGGTAGGCGCTTAAGCGTCTTTCGGTCTGGCTGAGTCTGGCGCTGCCGCAACGGTAGCTGCCAGACGCAGGCTGTCTTCCAGGCTTGCCTGAGCCTTGGTCAAATCCTTTTCCAGTGACTGATTGAGTAGCGTCTGCTCCTCGACGCTCTGTTTGAGTGTCTGGCTTTCCAGTGTTGCTACGCGCAGACGCTCCTGGAGGAGAGTGCGCTCGCTGTCGACGCGGGTCGCTTGCTCCAGCAGTTGGTCCTGACGCTGATTGCTTTGCTTGAGTTGATCCTGCATCAGGCTCAGTTCGCGCTGGGTACCACGGTTTTCGGTGAGCAGGCGTTCGTTGTCGCGGTGCAACTGAGTGATCTCATCCTGTCGTACCAGTGCACTCTGTTGCGCCTGACGCAGTTCCGCCTGCAATTGCTGCACTTGCCCTTCGTGGCGACTCTGTTCCTGTTCGCGCTGTTCTTTCGTGGCGTTGCGGTAATGCTCCAGCGCATCACGGGCGTGCAGGTGTTTTTCTTCCAGCGAGCGGATCTGCTCGTCCTTGTCCTGCAAGCGCAATTCGAAATCGGCCAGCGCCTGATTCAGCCCGGCGTTGCGGGTTTGCTCAGTCTGCAGCATCGAGCGGGTGTTGCTTAGCACCTCGGATTCACGCTCCAGCGCAGCGCCTTGAATGTCGTGCTGGTGCTCCAGTAGTTCCAGTGCCTGACGCACCTGCTTGAGCTCTGATTCGAGCGCGTCGCGCTGTTCCTCAAACTGCTCGCGAGCCTGCTCGATGGGCTCTTGGGCCTGCTCCTTCAAGCGCTGGGCGAGGCGCGAAACCAGCGCTGTCAGCTCGTCATCGATGGGTTCGGCTGAAGCTTCGATCGGCTGAGCGCCGTCATCCAGCTCTTTCAGATAGCGATGGATCGTGGTTTTCGAGCCGGTATTGCCCATTTCAATGCGTACTGCATCGATGCTCGGGTGTTCGCCGCGGGCCAGGATCGCTGTGCGCGCGATCTGAACCAATGCTTTGGTAATGCCGCCACGGGCCATGTGAACTCCTACGGTTACGTACTGTGGTACATGCCACTAAAGTACGCAGTGTACCATGCCAGTTATAAAGGTAAATATTTGATAATAAAGGGGCGGGATATACTGGTATTACCCCGTGTCAGGCGGCAAAATGCATTGTTGCATCCCAGAACCAGTACGCCAGCGAGAAAACAGCCCATGAGCGATCTGGATCGCTATCTGCAAGCCGCCACCCGTGACAACACCCGCCGCAGTTATCGCGCAGCCATCGAGCATTTCGAAATCACTTGGGGTGGGTTCCTGCCGGCCACGGCTGACAGCGTCGCGCGTTATCTGGTCGAGCATGCGGGGGTGTTGTCGATCAACACGTTGAAGCTGCGCCTGTCGGCATTGGCGCAGTGGCATAACAGTCAGGGGTTTGCCGACCCCACCAAGGCGCCGGTGGTGCGCAAGGTGTTCAAAGGCATTCGTGCGTTGCATCCGGCGCAGGAAAAGCAGGCAGAACCCCTGCAACTGCAGGATCTAGAGCGAGTCATCGACTGGCTGGAGCAGGAAGCGCAGGTGGCGAAGGCGCAACAGGATCGTCCGGCACTGCTCAAGGCTTATCGCGACCGTGCGCTGATTCTGTTGGGCTTCTGGCGCGGTTTTCGTAGCGATGAGCTGTGCAGATTACAGATCGAGCATGTAAAGGCGCACGCCGGCAGCGGCATTACGTTGTATCTGCCGCGCAGCAAGGGTGACAGAGAGAACCTCGGCCAGACCTACCAGACCCCGGCACTTCTCAAGTTGTGCCCGGTGCAGGCTTACATCGACTGGATCACTGAAGCGGCACTGGTGCGCGGCCCGGTGTTTCGTGGCATCGACCGCTGGGGCAATCTGAGCGAGGAGGGCTTGCACGCCAACAGCATCATTCCGTTACTGCGTCAGGCGCTGGAGCGTGCGGGGATTGCTGCCGACCGTTACACCAGTCATTCCCTGCGTCGTGGTTTCGCCACCTGGGCGCATCAGAGTGGATGGGATCTGAAATCGTTGATGAGTTACGTTGGTTGGAAGGATATGAAGTCGGCAATGCGCTATGTTGAAGCCAGCCCCTTTCAAGGAATGGCTCGGATTACGGATAAACCGGCCTAGATAACGTTTTCTTCTATTAATACAGTCAGCTAATAGCGAAAACAAATCAGCAGCATCAGGTTTGCCAATGAGCCATCCGTCGAGTGAGTGGGTAGGATTCACCCCATCAACTTCTTAACCCCTGACGGAGAGTCATCAATGCCTATCATCAACAGCCAGGTAAAACCGTTCAAAGCTACCGCGTTCAAAAACGGCGACTTCGTTCAAGTCTCGGACGCTGACCTGAAAGGCAAGTGGTCGGTCGTGTTCTTCTACCCAGCCGACTTCACCTTCGTCTGCCCAACCGAACTGGAAGACCTGGCTGACAACTACGCTGCCTTCCAGAAACTGGGCGTAGAAATCTATAGCGTTTCCACCGACACCCACTTTGCCCACGCTGCCTGGCACAACACTTCGCCAGCCATCGGCAAAATCCAGTACACCATGATCGGCGACCCGACTCAGGTCATCTCCCGCAACTTCGACGTGCTGATCGAAGAAGCCGGTCTGGCTGACCGTGGCACCTTCGTGATCAACCCGGAAGGTCAGATCAAAATCGTTGAACTGAACGATGGCGGCGTTGGCCGTGACGCTTCCGAGCTGCTGCGCAAGATCAAGGCTGCTCAGTACGTTGCTGCTCACCCAGGCGAAGTTTGCCCAGCCAAGTGGAAAGAAGGCGAGGCCACTCTGGCACCGTCCCTGGACCTGGTCGGCAAGATCTAAGTCTGTGACACGCAACGCAGGGCGGAACTCCGCACCTACTTAAGTAAGCTGCACCGCCCAATAGAAAAGCCCGGGCGAGATTCGCTCGGGCTTTTTTTCGCCTCAAATAAAGGAAATCGCCCGTATGTTGGACGCCAATCTTAAAGCCCAGTTGAAATCGTACCTGGAACGGGTCACCCAGCGGATCGAGATCGTTGCTTCTCTCGACGACGGTGCGAAATCCCGTGAAATGCTAGAACTGCTGAAAGACGTTGCCAGTCTTTCGAGCCAGATTACTCTGATCGACAGCGGTGACGATGCACGCAAACCATCGTTCTCGATCAATCGTCCGGGTGCGGACATCAGTCTGCGCTTCGCCGGCATCCCGATGGGCCACGAATTCACTTCGCTGGTGCTGGCCCTGCTGCAAGTCGGCGGCCACCCTTCGAAGGCCAGTGTTGAAGTCATTGAGCAGATCCGTTCGCTCAAAGGCCAGTTCAGCTTCGAGACGTACTTCTCGCTGTCCTGCCAGAACTGCCCGGACGTGGTCCAGGCGCTGAACCTGATGGCCGTGCTCAATCCGAACATCCGCCACGTCGCTATCGACGGTGCGTTGTTCCAGGACGAAGTCAACGATCGCAAGATCATGGCTGTGCCGAGCATCTACTTGAATGGTGAGAACTTCGGTCAGGGCCGCATGGGCCTGGAAGAAATTCTCGCCAAACTCGACACTGGCGCCATCGAGCGTCAGGCCGAAAAAATCAGCGCTAAAGAAGCCTTCGACGTGCTGGTCGTCGGTGGTGGCCCGGCCGGTGCTTCGGCGGCTATCTATGCGGCGCGCAAAGGCATTCGCACCGGTGTCGCGGCTGAGCGTTTCGGCGGTCAGGTGCTGGATACCATGGCCATCGAGAACTTCATTTCCGTGCAGGAAACCGAAGGCCCGAAACTGGCCACGGCGCTGGAAGAACACGTCAAGCAATACGACGTCGACATCATGAACCTGCAACGCGCCGACAAACTGATTCCGGGCAAAAACGGCGAGCTGCATGAAGTCCGTTTCGCCAGTGGTGCGACCCTCAAAGCCAAGAGCGTGATTCTGGCGACCGGTGCGCGCTGGCGCGAGATGAACGTGCCGGGCGAGCAGGAATACCGCAACAAAGGCGTGGCGTACTGCCCGCACTGCGATGGCCCGCTGTTCAAAGGCAAACGCGTCGCGGTGATCGGCGGCGGTAACTCCGGCGTTGAAGCAGCCATCGATTTGGCCGGTATCGTGTCTCACGTCACGCTGCTGGAGTTCGATGTGCAACTGCGTGCCGACGCCGTGTTGCAGCGCAAACTGCACAGCCTGCCGAACGTGACTGTGATCACCAGTGCGCAAACCACTGAAGTCACCGGCAATGGTGAGAAGGTCAACGGCTTGCGCTACAAGGATCGCAACACCGACGAGCTGCGTAGCGTCGAGCTGGAAGGGATTTTTGTGCAGATCGGCTTGCTGCCTAATACCGACTGGCTCAAAGGCACCATCGAGCTGTCGCCGCGGGGCGAGATCATCGTCGATAACCGTGGAGAGACTTCGGTCCCGGGCATCTTCGCTGCCGGTGACGTGACCACTGTGCCGTACAAGCAGATCGTGATTGCGGTGGGCGAGGGCGCCAAGGCTTCGCTGAGTGCTTTCGATCACCTGATCCGGACTTCGGCGCCGGCGTAAGCCCCAAGCCTGAAATGAAAAAACCCATGAGCAATCATGGGTTTTTTTATGCCTGACACAGATCCAATTGTAGGAGTGCTATCAGTTACATCGGCGCCGGCTGGATGATCTCGACCCAGTAGCCATCCGGGTCCTTGATGAACGCCAGGCTCTTCATGCGGCCATCGGTCAGGCGCTTCTGGAAGTCGCAGCCCAGTTCTTCAAAACGCGCACACGCGGCAACGATGTCCGGCACCGAGATGCAGATGTGGCCGAAGCCGCGTGGGTCGGTGTTGCCATTGTGATAGGCAAAGTCAGCATCGTTTTCGGTGCCGTGGTTGTGAGTCAGCTCCAGAATGCCCGGGATCGACTTCATCCACTCGGTGCGGGCAGCAGCGTCGGCCGGGATCTGCGCTTTGTCGACCAGAGCGAGGAAATACAGGCTGAATTCGGCTTCCGGGAAGTCGCGCTTCTCAACCAGCGAGAAACCCAGCACGCGGGTGTAGAAATCCAGCGACTTGGTAATGTCCTTCACACGCAACATGGTGTGGTTGAACACGAAATTGCGGGTTGCGCTGTCTGGCGTGGCGGTAACGCCGGGGAAGGTGTTCAGTTCTTGCAGGCTCATGAGCCCTCCGTAACAAATGGGGCGAGTGAATGGACGTAATGATACGCATGCCTGCCGGCATCGCCAAATGAAAGGGCAGGCTTGCCCTGAACGCGGGCGGGGCTCAGACTTTACGGCTCAATTCGTGAGTGCGCCCGGCAATGATCCGACTGTTCAAATCCCTGTTGGTTTTCTTTGGTTTGCTTGTGCTCGGCGCATTCGCGTCTGCGGCTGAGCCGAGCATCACCTGGCCGGCAGGCTGGGAGGTCGAGGCATTAACCGATTCTGCACCGCAGGTTTCCCGGCAGCGAGCGGTGAAAAACGATGCCGAGGGTAATCAGGTCATGGTCATGGAGTTGACCATGACTCAAGTTGAAAGTGGTCATCAGGTCAATTTGCAAGGCGTGCTGTTGGAGATGCGCAAGTCGATCCAGAAGGACTTCTTCCGGGGTGGCTATCAAAGCGTCTGCAACAAGGTGCACCCGGCGTCGCTCGGTTCGTTGTCGGCGCTGGAGACCACTTGCACCATTACAGAGAACGGACGGCATGTGTTGTCACAAACGTTGGTCGCTGCGGTCGAGGCCGACAGGGCTTATGTACTTTCCTATGCTGGGCAGGCCGAGGCTTATAAGGCGAGCGCAGACGAAATAGTCGCGGTTAGAAACAGCCTGAAACTTTAGTCATCTGTTCGCTGCGTGGCGGGGTTAGATACTCCAAGGAATTAAGCATAAAGTTGAGTAATCGTTGCCGCTGCAACATCCGGGCGCAAAATGTTTAGCCAGGTGTCAACTGCGCGTTACAGGGAGATCCAAACTTGCTCTGCGAAATTCGATGCTTTTGTTAGATATTGTCAAAAAAAAGCCCCGCATAAAGCGGGGCTTGTTTGTTGCCGTGAAATTAACCACGCAACCAGGAGTCAACGGTGGCTGCACCGTATTGCTCCTTCCAGGCCTTCAGGCCGCGATGGTTGCCGCCCTTGGTTTCGATCAGTTCGCCAGTATGTGGGTTGTGATAAACCTTGACCACGCGAGCGCGGCGGGTTTTCGGGGCTGCAGAGATTTGCAGGCCGGATTTTGCCGGATTCGGATCGAGAATGGCGATGATGTCCTTCAAGCCTTTGCCGTAGCTTTTCATCAGCCCCTGGAGCTTTTCTTCGAATTCGATTTCTTTCTTGAGCCCGGCATCGTTCTTCAGCGATTCCAACTGCTTGAGCTGTTCCTGAAGGGCCTTTTCAGCTGCGCGAAATTCAGCGAGTCTGGACAATATCTTTACTCCAATAGTGTGTTTGGCTGATACCAACCGCAAACAAAAGCTATAAGCCAAGAGCCTTGAGGCGACTCGATGATAATGGCTCACCTGCAGGTTCTACGCAGGTAGAAAAATTGTAGTAGTTAATGCGCCAAGAGTAAATCCTGACTTTTTCTTCATGTAACTACGGTGGTCTTTTGTATCAATTTGGTGCGCCTTTGTGATGCGCAAGGCTCAATTGTATTTAGTTAATGGTGACGTAATGCATTGATGAAGTCGGCGCCAGGCATCGGTTTGCCGAACAGATAGCCTTGCAGGAAGTTGACGTGATGGGCAGTCAGATAATCGGCCTGCGCCTGGGTTTCTACACCTTCGGCAACAATACCCAGATCAAGCTTGGCCGACAGTTCGATAATCGTATCGAGAATGTGCCGTGACAGCGCGTCGATACCGATCATGGCGACGAAGCTTTGGTCGATCTTGAGAAAGTCGACATTGAATGTACGCAGGTATCCGAGACTCGAGTGGCCGGTGCCGAAGTCATCGATGGCAATCATCACGCCCAGCGCATGTAATTGTTCGAACAGCTGGAGCGTGATCTCGGTCGGCTCGATCAGCTCGCGCTCGGTCAACTCCAGCACCAGATTCACGCTGTCTGGCGCGAACGCGGCGAGAAACACGCGGCAGTCGTTGACCAGTTGCAGATCCTTGCAATGGCTTGCGGTGATGTTGATACCGATGTGAAACGGTTTGTCGAAGTTCGATGACAGCGGGCCAAGCAGGGTAGCGGTCTGCTGCATCAAGGCGCGGGTCATCGGCACGATCAAACCCGAATGCTCGGCGAACGGAATAAACAGATCCGGACGCACCAGGCCTTCCTTTGGGTGGTTCCAGCGCATCAACACTTCGGCCCCCGACCACTGTTTGCTGTCGCCATGCACCACTGGCTGGAAGTACGGAATGAATTCCCCGGCTTCCAGGGCGCGAAGCATTTCATGGCTCGGCGAAGTGGAGCGCATCTGCACGACATGACCGATTGCACCCGAGACCACACCAAAAAAGATCAGCAAGCTGAACAGGGGAGGATAAACCTCGGCCATGTAGCGCCAGATTTCCCCCTTCGGAAAACCGGCTGAAATACTGAACGCGTAGCGCGAAGAGTCGAGCATGCTTTGCGCTACCGGCAGCGCAGGCAGGTCGCCTTTGTGTACTTTTCCGTCAGCGGAGAGCCAGTTATCGCCCACTTGCAGCATCAGCAATGTTTGCCGGCCGATCAGGCGCAACATGTTGCTCAGGTGATAGCCGTCCAGTGTCGTCAGCGCGCTGCCGTGACCTTCGCTGAGCCGGTAAACCAGCAGCGCAGTATTCGGCGTGACCGGATTACCGTTCATCAACCACAACTTGCCCTGGTTGTAGTCACCGGGGTTAACGGCTTCCTTATAGTCACCAAACAATGAGCTGCAATAGAGATTGTCGTCCCACACCAGATTGGTCGAGCGCACGAAAGGGCGGCGAGTGACCTGTTCGCGCAACGCCAGTTTGACGCTTTCGCACGGTTGTCCGGCCAGCGGCAGCAGCTCGTGGGCGGCCTGAGCGGTGTTGTCGAGCATCAACTCGAATTGATGCAATGCCTCTTCGGCGGTCTGCTGTGAACTGTGCTCCAGCGTACGCTCGGCCTGCATGTAAAGAATCGCGACGCCCAGCAACACCGGGAGCATTCCACTGAGCAGCGTTACCACGAGGCGGGTGCTGCGTTTGCGGCGGGGGCTGACGGTCAACGGCATGGGCGCATCCTGTCGCGAAAAGGTGGGGCTATCGAATGCGGGCCGGTCATCGGTGCGCCGCTGGAAACATTTCAACCAGAAGGGATGATAGATGGCAGATGACGCTCGCGCCGCTCATCGGTGATTCATGCGGGCGGCCAGTTCGATAAAGGCCAGCGCTGCCGGTGAGGCCTGGCGCCGGTCGAGCACAGCGAGACCGACCTGGCGATTCACGGTGGGTACCAACGGTATTGTTACGTAATCGCGCTGTTGTGTGTCCGGCAGTGAAGCTTCGGCTACCAGGGTGATCGCGTCGCCCCGACTGACCGTGTCGAGCGTGCTGAGCAATTGCGAGCACCGATAACGGATGTTCGGTTGCAGCTTCGCCGCGTTAAACAATCTTAAAACCAACTCTGAGGATCCGGCCTCGGTGAGAACGAATGGGTCAGCACAAAGTTCTTTCAGGCTCAGCGCGGGCCGCGCCGCCAAGGGGTGCGCGGTGGGGAGCAGGGCAACCATCTGGTCCTCGATCAAGGCAAAAGTATCGAATCGTTCTTCGGGCAACACCACGAAACCGATGTCGATCCGCCGTTCTTCCAGCCACTGAATGACTTGCCGATCGGGGCCCTCATTGATGTGCACTTCAATCCCGGGGTGGGCCTCGCGATAGCGTCGCAAAATGCTCGGCAGCAACCTGATTGACGAAGTCGGCCCGAATGAGCCAATACGCAAAGTGCCACGTTTCATGCCACGTGCGTCCGCCGCTTCCTGGCGCAGCGTGTTGGCCAGACCGAGCATCGCTCGGGCGCGCAGCAATAACTGCTCGCCGATATCACTGAGTTCCACCTGCGATTGATGCCGGCGCAGCAATTCAACGCCCAGTTCTTGCTCCAGCGACTTCATCGCGTGGGACACCGCCGATTGCGAAATGCCCAGGCGATGCGCGGCGAGGGTGAATCCACGCAGCTCGGCGACCAGCGAGAAGATCTCGAGTTGAGTGAGGGTCATGAGTTTTTGCTCATTTTACGATGACTGGACATGAGGCCAATGATACGTCATCTGTCAGCCACTCAGTTTGGAGCGTCATGCCTAATGCCGAGCAAGCCCACACACCCCCATCAGACATGCCGGTGTATCTGAGCCTCGCGGCCGTCACCATGGTGTGGGGGGGAACATTTGTCGCTGGCCGGTTTCTGGCCGGTAGTCTCAGTCCGATGTTTGCTGCAAGCCTTCGATTCCTGTTGGCCAGTGCCGCGCTGCTCGGTTTCTTGTGGCTCGCGCGGATCCCCTTGGCGCGGCCGACGCCACGGCAATGGTCGCAACTGACGCTGCTCGGGTTCTTCGGCATCTTCTTCTACAACGTGTGCTTCTTTTATGGCCTTCAGTACATCAACGCGTCGCGGGCCTCGTTGATTGTTGCGTTGAATCCTGCGGTGATTGGCCTCGCTTCATGGCTGCTGTTCAAAGAGCACCTTGGACGTATGAAGGTCGCGGGTATCACGATCTGCATTGCCGGCGCCGGTCTGGTCATTGTCAGCCGTCATCCGCAACTGATGACAGCGGCACCGGATGCGTGGATGGGGGACCTGTTGATTTTCGGTTGCGTATTGGGCTGGGGTGTTTATTCGCTGTTTTCCCGCCGCCTCAACCAGACACTTGGGCCGGTGCAGACCGTGACGTACTCGATCCTGATCGGCACGCTGATGCTGTGGACATTGGCAGCGGTTCGCGGTGAATTGAGCTGGACGGCGCTGGTCCAGCTGGGCGCGGCGCAATGGCTCAGTCTGGGCTATCTCGGTGTGCTCGGCTCGGCGCTGGCCTACATCGGCTATTACGATGGCATCCGCAAAATCGGCGCCACCCGATCCGGCGTTTTTATCGCCTTGAACCCATTGACCGCCGTGATCCTCGGCGCACTATTGCTCGGTGAGCAACTGACACTGGCCATGTGCCTGGGTGGCGCACTGATCCTCGCAGGCATTTACCTGTGTAACAAACCCCTTGCACCGGCGTTGAAAAAGCGGATTTTATAGAGAGGGCAGACAACCCTATTTACGCTGTGTAGAATCGGGTTACGCATACAATAATAATCGTCTTCTGGCAGCAGAAGCCTCGCCCGCAAGAGCCTTGGGTCGACAATGAAGATATTCGGGTTTCAACTGATCTACGGTGACTTCCTCGCCCGCAGTGTGCGCGGCATCTCCTGTGCGCCACCCACGTCTCGGCATGACTGACAAATAACCCTGGTTAATTGATAAGAAATGATGAGGCGTCACCATGGCAGATTTATACGAAAACCCAATGGGCCTGATGGGCTTTGAGTTCATCGAGCTGGCATCGCCGGTTCCTGGCACCCTGGAGCCGATCTTCGAGATCATGGGCTTCACTAAAGTCGCGACCCACCGTTCCAAGAACGTGCACCTGTATCGTCAGGGCGCGATCAACCTGATTCTCAATAACGAACCGAACAGTGTGGCGTCGTACTTCGCGGCCGAGCACGGTCCGTCGGTATGCGGCATGGCGTTCCGCGTCAAGGATTCGCAAAAGGCCTACAACCGCGCACTGGAAATCGGCGCTCAGCCGATCCACATCGAAACCGGCCCGATGGAGCTGAACCTGCCGGCGATCAAAGGCATTGGTGGCGCGCCGTTGTACCTGATCGACCGTTTTGGCGAAGGCAGCTCGATCTATGACATCGACTTCGTGTTTATCGAAGGTGTTGATCGCAATCCGGTCGGTGCCGGCCTGAAAATCATCGACCACCTGACGCACAACGTGTACCGCGGTCGCATGGCTTACTGGGCGAACTTCTACGAGAAGCTGTTCAACTTCCGCGAAATCCGTTACTTCGACATCAAGGGTGAATACACCGGTCTGACCTCGAAAGCGATGACCGCACCGGACGGCATGATCCGCATCCCGCTGAACGAAGAGTCGTCCAAGGGCGCCGGGCAGATCGAAGAGTTCCTGATGCAGTTCAATGGCGAGGGCATCCAGCACGTCGCGTTCCTCTCCGACGACCTGATCAAGACCTGGGATCACCTGAAAAAAATCGGCATGCGCTTCATGACCGCACCGCCGGAAACCTACTACGAAATGCTTGAAGGCCGCCTGCCGAATCACGGCGAGCCGGTTGACCAACTGCAATCACGCGGCATTCTGCTCGACGGTTCGTCGGAGCAGGGCGACAAGCGCCTGCTGCTGCAGATCTTCTCGCAAACCCTGATGGGCCCGGTGTTCTTCGAATTCATCCAGCGTAAAGGCGACGATGGTTTCGGTGAAGGCAACTTCAAGGCACTGTTCGAGTCGATCGAGCGTGACCAGGTGCGTCGTGGTGTACTTGCCACCGAGTAATCCGCAATTGAAATAAAAAAATCCCGACCTGCTGCGATGCAGGGTCGGGATTTTTTTTGTTTCACTCAAACCCTGTGGGAGCGAGCTTGGTCCCACATTTGTTTGCGTTGGGCTTAAGGACGGCGCTGCCGCATCAGGTGTTTAAAGCCTTCAAACACCAGCACCACAACCGCCAGCCAGATCGGTATATACGTCAGCCATTCACCCGACTTGATACTCTCGCCGAGCAACAACGCCACACCGAGCAACAGCACCGGTTCAACGTAACTCAACAAACCGAACAGACTGAACGGCAGCAATCGGCTGGCAATGATGTACACCACCAGCGCCGATGCGCTGATCAGGCCGAGCAACGGAATCAGCCACAGCAAGCCCGGATACTGATCGAACACGCCAAAGCCTTGCTCGCCACCCTGCACAAGCCACCAAGGTTGTCGGTTTTCAGGTATTTGCGCAGAACGAAATACAGCGGGTAGCCGACCACGACCACCACCGTTGCCCAGGAAAACCCGCCAACCTGATACAACTCGTTCAACACACCTAAACTTGCGAAGAACACGGCAATCTTTTGCAGGTACGACAGGCTGTCACCGTAGGCAATCCGTCCGGTCAGCACCATGGCCAGCGGCAGCAGGAAGTAGCCCAGCGAAACGTCGAGGCTGTAGCCGTTGAGCGGCGCCCACATGAATAGCCACAGTTGTACGCCGAGCAAGGCCGCAGAGACGATCAAGGCGCCGATCAGTTTCGGCTTCGCCGCCATCAGGCGGACCAGCTCCAGCACTCGCCGCCATTCCCCGGATACCAGCATGAACACGGTCATGCACGGCACGGTCAGCAGCATCCGCCAGCCAAAGATCTCCACGCCGCTCAACGGGGTGAGCAACGAGGTGTAGTAATACATGACGGCAAACAGCACCGAGGCCGAAACCGATAAAGCGATACCTTTAGACAAACTGTCCTCGCGGGTGGGTGATCAAACGGGGCGCGCAGGATACGTGGTTTTTGTGCTGAATATTGGCCGAGTGATCAATATTCCCCACATCCTGAAGATAAGCGCAAAACCTGTGGGAGCGAGCCTGCTCGCGAAAGCGGTGTGTCAGACAACGCAGATGTTGAATGTGCCGGCCTCTTCGCGAGCAGGCACGCTCCCACAATGGATTTGTATTGCTCCCGCAATCTGCTTACTTCAAGCCTGACGCGGTTTACGCCCCGACACAAAATGGCTCACATCATTGAACCCCGGCGTCGACGCATGTCCCGGTGTTACCAGCGAATCGATAAACGCCTCATCCTCGGCCGTGATCTTCACCGCCTGCGCCTTGGTGTACGCATCCCATTGGGCTTCAGTGCGCGGCCCGACAATCGCCGAGGTCACCGCGCTGTTGTTCAACACCCAGGCAATCGCAAACTCGATAATGCCAACACCACGCCCTTCGGTGTATTGCTGAATCTGCTGGGCAATACGCAGCGACTCAACACGCCATTCGGTCTCCAGAATGCGTTTGTCCTGACGTCCGGCGCGGCTGTTGGCGTCCGGCGTCACGTCTGGCGCGTATTTGCCGCTGAGCACGCCACGGGCCAATGGGCTGTAAGGCACAACGCCCAGACCATAAGTCTGTGCAGCGCTGAGCTGTTCGGTCTCGGCCTGGCGGTTGACGATGTTGTACAGCGGCTGGCTGATCACCGGCCGATCAACGCCGAGTTTATCGGCGATGCGAATCACCTCGGCAATCCGCCAGCCGCGATAATTCGACAAGCCCCAATAACGAATCTTGCCCTGACGGATCAGGTCGCCAATCGCCGAAACCGAGACTTCCAGCGGCGTGTTGTGGTCTTCGCGGTGCAGGTAATAAATGTCGAGGTAATCAGTGCCGAGCCGGGTCAGGCTGGCATCGAGTCCGTTGAAGATGTGTTTACGGCTTAAACCGCTACGGTTCGGCACACCGTCCACCGGGCCGAAACCGACCTTGGTCGCCAGCACCCATTCATGGCGGTTGCCGGCAATCGCTTCGCCGACGATCTCTTCGGAGCGGCCATTGGTGTAGACGTCAGCGGTGTCGATGAAGTTGATGCCCTGATCCCAGGCCTTGTCGATGATGCGCAGCGATTCCTCGGTGCTGGTCTGCTCGCCAAACATCATCGTGCCAAGGGTGAGGGTGGAGACCTGCAACCCCGAATGGCCCAGTGTTCGATAGCTCATGCCGAAATCCTTTTTGTCGGTGGGAGAACGCTAATCAAATACCAGATGCTTGCAATGCGGCAAAGTGAATTATCGGTTCAACCCACGGCAGCGTTCCTGCAAAAACAGCTGCAAGACTTTAACCCGTTCTGACACCTGCATTCGATGCGGGCAAAGCAGATTGAACGGCGCGCTCTCGCCTTGCCAGTCATCGAGCAATGTCACCAGCCGTCCGGCGCGCACGTCTTCGGCGACATCGAGCCAGGCCTTGTAGGCGATGCCATGCCCGGCCAGCGCCCAGCGGCGGGCGACTTCGCCGTCGTCGCTGAGGTAGTCGCCGCGCACTTCGACTTCCAGCGTTTCGTCGTCGCGACTGAAGCGCCAAGTGTTGTAAGGCCGGCCGTTACGCAGATAGAGCAGGGCGCTGTGCTGGCTCAATTGGCGGGGATCTTGCGGCGTACCGTGGTGCGCAAGATAGTCGGGACTGGCGCAGGCAACGCGACGATGCGCAGGCAGAATCGGCAATGCCACCAGCGTCGAATCGCTCGGCACCCCGAAGCGCAGCGCGATGTCCACGGTTTCGCGAAACAGATCGGCATGCCGGTCGTTGAGCAGCAGCTGCAACTGAATACGCGGATGCTCGCGCTTGAAATCGTCCAGCCACGGCAGCAGCACATTGCGTCCGAAGTCCGAGGGCGCCGCCAGTTGTAAAGCACCGTTGAGGCCTTCGGTCTGTTGCTTCAAGGCCTGTTCACCCTCGGCCAGGGTGCCGAGCGCCAGACGCACGCTTGCAAGATAACGCCGGCCTTCTTCGGTCAGGCGCATGCTGCGGGTGGAGCGGGCGAGCAAGCGGATACCGAGGCGGGTTTCCAGGCGTTTCAAGGCGATGCTGCAAGCCGCAGGGGTCAGATCCAGATCCCGGGCGGCGGCGGAAATGCTCCCGGAATCGGCCACGCGGACGAAGATTTCCAGATCGAGAATCGAGCTCATTAGTAAAAATCCTTTAAAGATCTTTGCGTTTTAGCCGGATTTTTCCGTGATTGGCAAGTGTGGATACTGCAATCAATGAATAAGCGCAGGAGAGGAACATGACCTGGACATTCGATCATCTGGCCTTCAACGCCGCTGACGGCCAGACCTTGCAGGATAATTTCGCGGCATTGCTCGGCCTTGCACCGGGGCGTCGTCCGCCATTCCCGTTTCCGGGTCGCTGGCTGTATCAGGATGCGCACGCCGTGGTGCATGTGATCGAGCAGTCGACGTTCGCCGACACCGCACTGAGCCACATCGCGTTTCGCACCGATGAGCCGGCAGAAAGGGTGTTGCAGCGGGTGCGAGAAAGTGGCTTGCCGTACCAGTTGGCGCAAGTGCCTGAGGATGGGATCTGGCAGATTTTTGTACAGATGCCGGGCGGGTTGGTGATTGAGCTGGATGCTCGCGCTTGACAGCAAAAAGATCCACGCCCGCGCCAGCCCCCGATCCCTTGGAGCTGCCGTAGGCTGCGATCTTTTGATCTTTTAAATCAAGCCCGCAACGTCCGCGTCATGCGCAACGCCAGCAAGCTGCCGGCAACAATCACACCCGCCAGCAGATACAACGCGGCATCGGTCGAGCCGGTGCTGTCCTTGACCCAACCCACCAGATAAGGGCTAAGGAACCCGGCCATCTGCCCCATCGAGTTGATCAGCGCCAAACCACCGGCAGCGGCGCCGGCGCTCAACATGGCCGTTGGCACCGGCCAGAACATCGGCAGCCCGGTCAGCGCGCCCATGGTGGCAATGGTCAAACCGAGAATCGCAATTGCCGGATTGGCTGCGAAATTCACCGCGATCACCAGACCGATCGCGCCCATCAGCATTGGCACCACCAGATGCCAGCGGCGCTCTTTGCGCAGATCCGCCGAACGCCCGACCACCAGCATGAATACCGCTGCCAGCAGATACGGAATCGCACTCAACCAGCCGATCACCAGGTTGTCACTGAAACCGAGGTTCTTGATGATCGACGGCAGCCAGAAATTGATCGCGTACACGCCGCTCTGGATACAGAAGTAGATCAAGCCAAACGCCCAGATCGCCGGGTTCTTGAACACCGCGAGCAATGAGTCGGAGGTGGTCTTTGGCTTGTTCGCCAGGTCCTCGGCCTGATCCGCTTCGAGCACGGCACGCTCATGCGCAGTCAGCCATTTGGCATTGGCGAAGCTGTCGCTCAACAGGAAGTAGGCGAGCACCCCGAGGATCACGGTCGGAATGCCTTGCAGCAGAAACATCCACTGCCAACCGGCCAAACCGCCCTGGCCTGCGGCGAAGTGATTGAGAATCCAGCCCGAGAACGGGCTACCCAGCAGTCCAGAAACCGGGATCGCCGACATGAACAGCGCCATGATCCGCCCACGGCGGAAGGTCGGGAACCACTGCGAGAGATACAACACGACACCCGGGAAGAACCCGGCTTCCGCCGCACCGGTAAACAGACGCAGGGTGTAGAACTCGGTGGGGGTGGTGACGAACAGCAGGCAGGTCGACAGCGTGCCCCAGGTGATCATCATCACGGCAATCCAGCGCCGTGGGCCAAATTTGGTCAGCGCCAGGTTGCTCGGCACGCCGCACAGCACGTAGCCGATGAAGAAGATACCGGCGCCAAGGCCATAAACGGTTTCGCTGAATTTCAGTGCGTCGAGCATCTGCAGTTTGGCAAATCCAACGTTGACCCGGTCGAGGTAGTTGAACAGGTAGCAGATGAAGATGAAGGGGATTAAACGCAGGGTGATGCGTTTATAAACGGCGTTTTTATCGTCGTCGATGGTCTGGGTAGCTGCGGCGCTCTGCGACATAGCGGCTCTCTCTTTATTATGATTTTTTGCGATGCAAAGGGTAACGTTGATCGCCCTGAGAGTCTCGACCACCCTTGGCCGGATTGTCTTTGTGCCTGAGCACAGGGTTTGTCGCCAAGCCCTGTGCGCGTGAACAACCGCCCGTGCCTGTTTATAAGGATTTGCTTCGTTATGTTCGAACTCGACCACGACCTCGCTCAGGACATCGTCGACCGGGCCATGGCCATTTTGCCGTACAACGTCAACGTCATGGACAGCCAGGGCCTGATCCTCGGCAGCGGTGAAGCGGAGCGGATCAATACCCGGCATGAAGGCGCGCAACTGGTGCTGGCCAACGGTCGGGTGGTGGAGATTGACGCGCCGACTGCCATGCATCTGAAGGGTGTGCAGCCAGGAATCAACCTGCCGCTGATGCTCGACCAACGCTTGATCGGCGTGCTTGGCATCACCGGCGAGCCCGAGCAACTGCGCACTTACGCCGAACTGGTGCGCATGACGGCAGAGATGTTGGTCGGCCAGCGCAATCAGCAGGCCGAGCAGCAATGGCGGCGGCAACGCTGCGATGACTTGCTGGCATTGCTGCTGAGTGAGGCCGGGGATTCGCCACGGTTGCTCGATGAGGCACAGCAACTGGGGCTCAAACCACAATTGACGCGGGTGCCGTATCTGTTTGAACTGGGTCTGGAACACGGGCCGGGGCAAACCGTCGATGCGCTGAGTGCGTGGCTGATGTCGCGCTATCCGGACAGCTGGTGCGTGAGTTCGGCGAAGTCGTCACTGTTGTGGTGCCGCCCGGCGAGCCAGCACATTGAACATGATCGTTTGCTGGAGAAACTCGACGGTCTGGGCTGGAACATTCTGCGCATCGCCGTGGGCGGGCAAGCGGAGGGGTTGAGCGGTTTGCGCCGGTGTTATCGACGGGTCGCGGATCTGCTCGCCTATGGCCGCGAAGTCTTGCCGCATTCCAGGTTGCTCAACCTTAACCGCTACCGATTGCCTGTCATGCTCTGGCGCCATCGCAACGATGACGCGCTCGATGAACTCCTCAAGCCACTGCGCAAAGTAATCGCCAAGGACGGCAACGGTCAGTTGCTCGCGACGCTGCGCAGCTGGTGTGAACACGATGGACAGAGCCAGGCGTGTGCCGACGCGCTGGGGATTCATCGCAACAGCCTGCGCTATCGGATGGAACGGATTGCCGAGATCAGTGGGGTCGATCCGTTAAGGCTGGAAGGGATGTTGGCGCTGTACCTTGGCGTGCAACTGCTGCCGCAGACTGATCCGAGTTAATCGGCTGATGCCACTGACGCCTTCGCGAGCAAGCCCGCTCCCACAGGTGGAGTGCATTCCCATTGTGGGAGTGGGCTTGCTCGCGAAGAGGCCGGTGTATCCAACACACATTTCCGGGGGTTTTGTAGAAATGAACAATAACCCCCCGCGCCAATTGTGCAGCGGACAGGCGTCAAGGCGCATGCCGACTGGCAGCATGAGGGGCATTGGAACTGGAGAATTCGCATGAAGATCGTCATTGCCCCCGATTCGTTCAAGGACAGCCTGAGTGCCCAAGGCGTCGCCGAGGCCATTGCCCTGGGCCTTTCGCAAGTGTGGCCGCACGCCACGCTGATCAAATGCCCGATGGCTGACGGCGGCGAAGGCACGGTCGAATCGATTCTCGCCGCGTGCGAAGGCGAGTTGCGCCGTAACCGTGTGCGTGGCCCGTTGGGCACGCCGGTTGACGCCGCGTGGGGCTGGTTGCCGCACAACCACACCGCAATCATTGAAATGGCCGAGGCCAGTGGCTTGCAACTGGTGCCGCCGGGGCAGCGCGATGCGTGCATCAGCAGCACGTTCGGCACGGGCGAGCTGATTCGGGCGGCGCTGGATGCCGGTGCCCAACGGGTGATTCTGGCGATTGGCGGCAGCGCAACCAATGATGGCGGCGCCGGTGCCATGCAGGCACTGGGGGGGAAATTGCTGGATGGGCAAAACCAGTCGTTGGTGCCCGGTGGTCTGGCATTGGCACAACTGGCGCACCTGGACTTGAGCGAACTGGACCCGCGTCTGGCGCACGTGCGCTTCGATATTGCCGCTGATGTGAACAATCCGCTGTGCGGCCCGCACGGTGCTTCGGCAATTTTCGGCCCGCAGAAAGGGGCATCGCCTGCGCAAGTGCAACAACTCGATCAGGCCCTGGGGCATTTCGCCCAGTTGAGTGCGCAGGCTTTGGGCAAAGACGTTCGCGACGAACCCGGCAGCGGTGCCGCAGGTGGTTTGGGGTTTGCCGCCAAGGCATTTCTCGGTGCGCAATTTCAAGCTGGGGTCGAGGTAGTCGCCGAGTTAGTCGGGCTGGCCGAAGCGGTCAAAGGCGCGGATCTGGTGATCACCGGGGAAGGGCGCTTCGACGCGCAGACGTTGCGTGGCAAAACTCCGTTCGGCGTGGCGCGGATTGCCAGACAACACGACGTGCCGGTGATCGTCATTGCCGGGACGCTGGGAGAGGGCTATCAGGAACTCTACAACCACGGTATCGATGCGGCGTTTGCCGTCACCAGTGGCCCCATGACGCTGGAGCAGGCCTGCGCTGAAGCACCACGATTGCTGCGTGAACGCGCTACCGATATCGCCCGCGTGTGGCAACTCGCCGCAAAACCCTGAGACGTCCGCACTGTAGGAGCTGTCGACATCGGCGGTCAGCTGTTTCATTGCTGTAACGCCCTGAAAAATATTTCATCTTTACCCTCATCCTTTCTAAAGCCGGGCCGATACAGCCAATAGGCGCGCACAAAAATCCTCAAAAACAGTGACGCCGCACTGTAGCCCGCCCTCCGGGCCAGTGATCAGGGCATGGACGCTCGTAGCTTCTATCTTTCGAGAGCCCAACCATGTCCTTACGTAACCTGAATATCGCGCCCCGTGCCTTCCTTGGTTTTGCGTTTATTGCCTTGTTGGTGATCGTGCTCGGTGTGTTTGCCGTCAACCGCATGTCGATCATCCGCCAGGCTTCCATCGACATGGAGTCGAACCAGATTCCCGGCGTGGCTCAACTCAGCGCGGTGACGGAAAACGTTCTGCGTCTGCGAATCTTGTCCTACCGCACACTGGTCAATCGCGAACCCTCCGACTTGCAGGATACTGCGGGGCTCATTGGCGCGGTGCTCGACAAGTTGCGCGCAGCTCAAGCCAGCTATGCTGCGCTGCCGACCGGTGGTGAGGAACGAGCGCTCTACCAGACCTTCGTATCGACGCTGGATAACTACTTGCAAGCGCAAAAACAGATGATGGACCTGTCGCGTCAAGACAAACTCGAAGACATGCGCACTCTGATGAACACGCGGATCAAGGACGGTACCGACCAGATGGGCGAGCAGTTGAATAGACTGATCGCCATCAACGCTGCCGATGCGAAAACTGCATCGCTTCAGGCGGGCGATAATTACGACAGCGCCATCACCGGCATCGTCATCGTCGCGGTGGTTGCCGCGCTCGCCACCGTGTTGCTGGCGCTGTTGTTGACGCGCAGCATCGTCACCCCGCTGAACCGTGCCGTTGAGGCGGCGCAAACCATCGCCGATGGCAACCTGACCAAGCTTATCGAAGTCGACGGCAAGGACGAACCGGCGCGCCTGCTCACGGCCCTTGCCGCGATGCAGACCAACCTGCGCAAAACCATCGAACAGATCGCCGGTTCCGCCACGCAATTGGGCGCCGCCGCCGAGGAGCTCAGCGCCGTCACCGAAGAAGCCTCCCGTGGCCTGCAACAGCAGAACAATGAAATCGAACAGGCGGCCACCGCCGTCAACGAGATGACCGCCGCAGTGGAGGAGGTGGCGCGTAACGCCGTGTCGACTTCCGAAGCCTCGAACCAGTCGACCCACGCCGCCCGTGAAGGTCGCGATCAAGTGGTGAAAACCGTCGACGCGATCCAGACCATGACCCACGACGTGCAGAACACCGCGCAAATGATCGAAGGCCTCGCCGCGCAAGGTCGCGACATCGGCAAAGTGCTCGACGTGATCCGGGCGATTGCCGAACAGACCAACCTGCTGGCACTCAACGCCGCCATTGAAGCCGCTCGCGCAGGTGAAGCCGGACGTGGTTTCGCCGTGGTCGCGGACGAAGTACGCGCACTGGCCCACCGCACTGCGCAGTCGACGCAAGAGATCGAGAAAATGGTTGCCGGCATTCAGAACGGCACCGGCGAAGCGGTTTCCTCGATGCAGCAAAGCAACCAGCGCACTCAGTCCACCCTGGAAATGGCCCGTGCTGCCGGCGTTGCACTGGAGCAGATCACCCAGTCGATCCACCAGATCAACGAACGCAACCTGGTGATCGCCAGTGCTTCGGAAGAGCAGGCGCAGGTCTCGCGTGAAGTCGACCGCAACCTGGTCAACATCCGTGACCTGGCCACGCAATCGGCTGACGGCGCCAACCAGACCAGCGCCGCGACCCACGAACTGTCGCGTCTGGCGGTGAATTTGAATGCCATGGTGGCGCGTTTTGTGATTTGAGCACTGCGCGCTATTGGAGGGCCGGCGTTATCCGGCCCTCCAATGGCATTGCGACGCTCATGGGTTATGGCGTTTCGGTATCCAGATCGACGCGTATGAATTTCCCTACCGACATATCGGAGGCTCCGCCCGCACGGCTGAAGATTCTGTAGTGCATTAAATGAACGCCCTTCTCCACGCCACGGAACAGCGCTCCAGGCACAGCGAGCATGCTGATATGGGCATTGATATCAATCAGCGCCCCAGCTGTAAATCCAGCTCCAGCCACGGGGTAAGGATTTGGCGGTCCGAAGTATACGACCACGTAATCCCCTGCCTGGCTTTGCGGGTAACGGGGAATTCCCAACTGTACAACGTCACAGTGCCTTTTCAGGTAATCAGTGGTCACGCCGTTTTCCAGCAGTTTGTCATCGATAACCGGAATGGGCAGCTTCAATCCTTTTGCCGGAATCTTCTTTCACTCCGTAATTGGGCATCGCATCAACGATTTTCAGCGGCGAGAGTTTTTCCATTTGTCAAACCTCCTTTGGGTTCAGAGTCAACATTAGGCCGAAGCATTTTTTTTCCCGCTACTGTCAAACTTGACAGTTCGCTTTTCGCGCTGGCGTGTTATGTGATTTGAGATAGGGTGAAGGCTGGAGACCGCGCAACCAGGAGGCGTACATGCGCTATTCAGCCTTGACCCAACGAATCGCCGGCGAGGGAGCAGCGGCCTGGCAGATTCATGACCGAGCGCTGGAACTGCGCGCCGAGGGTGTCGATATTTTGCTGCTGAGCGTCGGCGATCCGGATTTCGATACACCGTTGCCGATCGTCCACGGTGCCATCGACAGCCTGTTGGCCGGCGATACGCATTATTCCGACGTGCGCGGCCGGTTGGCGCTGCGCAAGTTGATCGCCCAGCGTCATCACCGACGCAGCGGGCAAACGGTCGATGCCGATCAGGTGATCGTCATGCCCGGTGCGCAATGCGCGGTGTATTCGGTGGCGCAATGCTTGCTCGATCCGGGCGACGAGGTGATTGTCGCTGAGCCGATGTACGTGACCTATGAAGGCGTGTTCGGCGCTTGCGGAGCGACCGTAGTGCCGGTGCCGGTGCGACCGGAAAACGGTTTTCGCGTCGATCCTGCGGATGTTGCCGGGCGAATCACGCCGAAAACCCGTGCCATGCTGCTCAACAGTCCGAACAATCCCAGCGGTGCGAGCCTGTCACTGCTCATCTGGCAGGAACTGGCGGCGCTGTGCATTCGCCACGACTTGTGGCTGATCAGCGACGAGGTTTACAGCGAACTTCTTTATGAAGGGCAACACATCAGCCCGGCGAGCCTGCCGGGCATGGCCGACCGCACGGCGACGATCAACAGCCTGTCGAAATCCCACGCGATGACCGGGTGGCGTGTCGGCTGGATGATCGGGCCGAAATCGTTGGCCGAACATCTGGTCAATCTGTCATTGAGCATGCTGTTCGGTTTGCCGGATTTCGTGCAGAAAGCCGCGCAAGTGGCGCTGGAAACAGATCTGCCGGAAGTGACGCAGATGCGCGAGGAATATCGTCTGCGTCGGGATCTGGTGTGCGAACGCTTGCGCGGCTGCCCGGGGTTGCAGCCGATTTGCCCGGATGGCGGGATGTTCGTGATGGTCGATGTGCGCCAGACCGGGCTCGGCGCGCAGGCGTTTGCCGAGCGTTTGCTTGAGGGGTATGGCGTGTCAGTGCTGGCCGGTGAAGCCTTCGGGCCGAGTGCGGCAGGGCATATCCGCATCGGGCTGGTGGTGGATCGGGTGAAACTGGCAGATGCCTGTGCGCGGATTGCGCTGTGTGCGGTGCAGCTGTTACAGGCGCGCAGTGCCTGACATTTAGGGTTGCCAGTACCGGCCTCTTCGCGAGCAGGCTCGCTCCCACATTGGTTTTGTGAACACTGAAGATCCAGTGTGGGAGCGAGCCTGCTCGCGAAGGCGGCATTACGGTCACTGATTAATTCAGCCCTGCCAAGTCGATGGACTCACCAGATTCACAGGCCTCTCCCCACCCAATGCGGCCAACAGATTCTCCACCGCACACCGCGCCATCGCTTCGCGCGTCTCATGCGTAGCCGAACCCATGTGCGGCGTCGCCACCACATTGTTGAGCTGCAACAACGGTGAATCATGCTGCAACGGCTCACGTTCGAACACATCCAGCCCCGCCGCGCGAATCCGGTTGTGCCGCAGCGCCTCAATCATCGCCGCTTCATCGACAACCTTGCCTCGCGAGATATTGATGAAGATGCTCTCCGGGCGCATCAGCGCAAACTGTTCGGCGCCGATCAGTTTTTC
Organism: Pseudomonas sp. Irchel 3E19; assembly: GCF_900187585.1. NCBI lineage: Bacteria > Pseudomonadati > Pseudomonadota > Gammaproteobacteria > Pseudomonadales > Pseudomonadaceae > Pseudomonas > Pseudomonas sp. Irchel 3E19. The sequence continues at coordinate 117,684 of NZ_FYDT01000002.1, read as the reverse complement.
GGTCTGCGCGGTCAGCGGCAAAGTCAGGCAGATGAAATCCGCCTGCTTCAACAGATCTTCAAGGCTGCGGTACTGCGCATCAAAGCGCTCTTCAACCGCAGGTTTGCGCGACTGGCTGTGATAAATCACGGGCATGCCAAAGCCGAAGTGCCCACGCTGAGCCAGCGCCTCACCGATGCGCCCCATGCCGATAATCCCCAATGTCTTGCCATGCACATCGGTGCCGAAATGCGCCGGGCCGATGTTGCGATGCCACTGACCGCTGCGCACCATATTGGCCAGTTCCACCACCCGCCGGGCAGCGGCGAGGATCAAGGCAAAACCAGTGTCAGCCGTGGTTTCGGTGAGTACATCCGGCGTGTTGGTCAGCAGGATCTTGCGCCGGGTCAGGTAGTCGATGTCGTAGTTGTCGACGCCCACCGAGACGCTGGCAATCGCCTCCAGTTGCGGCGCCAGATCCAGCAGCGCGGCGTTGAGCTTCAGGCTGGCACCGAGCAAGCCGTGGGCGCGGGGCAAGGCGTCGCGCAGTTGCATCAGACCGTCAGCGTCGAGGCGTTCAATCAACGTCACGTCAAACTGTTGTTGCAGGCGCGCCATCAGCGCGGGCGAGAGTTTCTTGTACAGAACGACCTGTTTTTTCATGGCAAAAATCTCTTCAGGAGTGAGCCGGCACGGGACGCGTGGCCACGGCTTTGGCGACGACGCGATCGCTGGCGCCGGGCTTGAGGAAAATCGTCAGCACCACCGACAGCATCAGCGCGCCGCTCATCAGCAGGTATGAAGCACCGGGCGAACCGGTGGAACTGTTCAGGTAACCGACCAGATATGAGCCACCGAACGAACCAAGTGCGCCCATGCTGTTGATCAGTGCCATGGCCCCCCCGGCGACGTTGGCCGGGAGAATCTCCGGCACGATCGCGAAGAACGGCCCGTAAGGCGCGTACATGCAGGCGCCGGCAATCACCAGCAGCGTGTACGACCACCAGAAATGTTCCGCGCCAAGCGCGTAGGAGCCGTAAAACGCAATCGAGGCGATCAGCAGCGGCGGCCAGACGAAGCGTTTGCGTTTTTGCAGTTTGTCCGAGCCCCACGAGACGGCGAGCATGCCGATCACCGCTGCCAGATACGGCAACGCCGACAGCCAGCCGGCCTCGATCATGTCCATTTGCGCGCCGGCCTTGAGGATCGACGGCAGCCACAGCACAAAGCCGTAGACGCCGATGCTCCAGCAGAAAAACTGCAACGCCAGGATGATCACCTTCGGCGAACGGAACGCCTCGGCGTAGTTCTTCACCGCTTTGATGCCGACCTGTTCGGCGGCCAGGGCGCTTTCCAGATCCTGCTTTTCCTGGTCGGTCAGCCATTTGGCCTGGGCCGGACGGTCATCGGCCAGACGCCACCAGATAAACGCCCACAGCACCGCCGGCAAACCTTCGATGATGAACATCCAGCGCCAGCTGAAATGCTGCACCAGGTACCCGGAAACCACCGACATCCACAGCATCGTGACCGGATTGCCGAGGATCAGAAAGGTGTTGGCTCGTGAGCGTTCGGCACGGGTGAACCAATGGCACAGGTACACCAGCATTGCCGGCATGACGGCGGCTTCGACCACGCCGAGCATGAACCGGATGACGATCAGCCAATAGGCGTTGGAGACCACGCCAGTCAACGTGGCGAGGCCGCCCCAGAGGATCAGACTGACGAAAATCAGTTTCTTCACGCTGTGCTTTTGCGCGTAGATCGCACCGGGTACCTGGAAGAAAAAGTAGCCGAGGAAGAACAGCGCGCCGAGCAATGAAGACAGGCCCGGGGTGATCATCAGGTCTTCGGCCATGCCGGACGCGGCGGCGAAACCGTAATTGGCGCGATCGAGATACGCCAGGCTGTAGGTGATGAACACGATCGGCATGATGTACCACCAGCGGCGGGCGGCGAGGGTTGCGGTTTTCATGGTGTTGCTCCTGAGCTTGTTGTTTTTGTCGCAGCAGGTTCAAATTTTTCGCTGACTAGGCTGGCCTCTTCGCGAGCAGGCTCGCTCCCACAAGGGAATGCATTTCAAACGCGGGAGCGAGCCTGCTCGCGAAGGCAGACTCAAATTCAACCGATAACTCCAGGCGGGTCGGCAACCCCTCCATATCTCCACGACTCTGCACCGCACGACTGCCAATCCAGTTCGCCCGCTGCACTGCCTCGGCAAAGCTCTGGTGTTCCAGCAGGGCACTGATCATCCCCACCGCAAAGCCGTCCCCGGCACCCACAGTGTCGACAACATTGGCCACTGGCACCCCGGCGACAAAGCCCTGATCCAGATGCGTACGGTAATAAGCTCCCTCTGGGCCAAGCTTGATCACCACCGCTTCGGCACCTTGGTCCAGATAAAACGCGGCAATGTCCGCCGGATCGTCAAAACCGGTGAGCAAACGACCTTCGCTCAAACCCGGCAGCACCCAATGGGCGAGGGCGGCGAGGCGATTGATTTCGCTGATCATCTCGCGCTCGCTGGCCCACAGGCTCGGGCGCAGGTTGGGGTCGAACGACACGCTGCGCCCGGCGTTGCGCATGCGTGTCATCAGTTCGAAAGACATCTCCCGGGCCGATGCAGACAGAGCCGGCGGGATGCCGGTGGCGTGCAGATGCCGGGCGCTCAGCACACTGGCGCTGATCGACTGCGGCGACAGATGACTGGCCGCCGAACCGCGCCGGAAATACTCGACTTGCGGGTCGCTGCCATCGTCAGTGCGGGACTTGAACTGAAAACCGGTCGGATGATTGTCATCGACGGCGACATGGCTGCAATCCAGCCCTTCCCTGGCCAGGCTCCGTACCACAAAACGCCCCAGCGAATCGTCGCCAACGCGGCTCAGCCACGCGACATTGAAACCCAGACGTGACAGGCCGATCGCCACATTGCTGTCCGCTCCGGCAATGCGCTTGTGAAATTGCTCGACCATCGCCAGATCACCGGTTTGCTCGGCCACCAGCATCGCCATGGTTTCGCCGAACGACAGAATATCGATCTCAGACATGAGCAGGCTCCAGACGGGATTGGCCGAGGCGGGCGAGGGCGGCGACGTGCTCGGTGGTCAATTGCACGAGGTCATCGCCCTGCAACGGATATTCGGCGGCGCGCATGACGCCTTGGGCCATGTGCCGCAGCAGTTGTTCCCACAGATGCAGGTCACCCACCGCAGGCGGTACCGCGACCAGTTTGCCGTCGCCGCGACGGGCCACGGCTTTGCAATGCACGTAACCGACATGCCGACCGAGCAGGCGCGCGGCGTTGGTCGCGCACTGGTCCTGCCACTGCCAGTTACCGATGTCGAAGGTCATCTTGATGGGCAGGTTGTGTTGTTCAACGGCGGTGAAGAAGCGCTGAAACGGTTCGATGCGGCCACCGTGCAGGGTCTGGTCGTTTTCCACCAACAACTGCACCGGGCTGTTATTGAGTCGTTGCTGCAAGACCGACAAATCGCAGTTGTCGTTGAAGTAGCCAAGCGAGACTTTCAGCCACTTCGAACCAAACGCCTCGGCGTGTTGCAGTGCGGTAATCAACTCCGGGTTCGGATGAGACTGCCCGGCGAGCCACAGCTCGGTGGGCGAGGAATAGATACTCTGCAGCCCCTGCGCCAGAGTGGCGGCGCACAATTGCGCGGGCACTTCGCGGGTCAGCAACTCTTCGCGCCACTCGATGCGATCGGCACCGGCAGCGGCCAGTACATCGATGAAAAAGTCTTGCCCGCGCTGACGCACAAGCTCGGCGCCGTAGCTGGACAGGCTGATGGAAACGGCAGGTTTATTCATTGTTGTGTACCTCTGAAACCGGTTTCATTTTTGTTCAAATTTTTAGGTGTTTCCAGGTTGTCCTTCCGGGCCCCATCGCTGGCAAGCCAGCTTCCACAGGTTTTGTGTGTGCCGCGGACAATGTGGGAGCTGGCTTGCCAGCGATGGGGCCAGACAAGTCACCGCAAAATCCCGAGGGTCGAACCCCGCTCAACCAGCACCGGGGCAAAATCCAGCACCCGCGCCGGCTCATCATCCCCGCGCAACCGCTTGAGCAAGCACTCAAACGCCCGCGCACCGATCTCGGCGGTCGGCTGGGCGAGGGCGGTGATCCCGCTGCCCACCAACGGATACCAGTCCAGGTCATCCAGGGCGATCAGCCCGATATCCTCGAACAGTCGACAGCCGATCTCTCGCAATGCGCGAGTGCTGGCCAGCGCCGCCACACCGTTTGCGCAAAACAGCGCTTTGGGACCGCCACCGGGAGTGTTTAAAAAGGTTTGGAGTTTGCCCGTGAGTTCGTCGCCGGTTTCCACCACCGCGCCGGTCAACCCTGAGCGCTGCGCAATCTGCGCCTGAAAACTGTTGACCCGCTCGATCCGCGAACTGGTGCCGTCATACGGCTCGGTCACCAACAACACATTGCGATAGCCGTGCTGCTCAAGGTGAGCAAGAGCCATCTCCACCGCTTGCGGGTTATTCAGCCCGACCATGTCGCTGTCGAGCCCGTCGACCTTGCGATCCACCAGCACCAGCGGCATTTCGCGGTGCAACTCGTGTAGCTCATCACGGTGATGGCCGAGGGTATTCACGATCAGCCCTTCGATGTTGTACGAGCGCAACAGCGCCAGATGCTGGCGTTCCTGTTCGTCATCGCGATCGGTGTTGCACACCACCAGGCTGTAGCCGTGCGCACGGCAAGCGGTTTCCACGCCGTGCATCACGGCAATCGAATAAGGGTTACGAATATCGGCCACCAACATGCCAATCAGGCGCGTGCGCCCGCGTTTCAGGCCGCGAGCCATCTGGTTCGGGCGATAGTCGAGTTCATTGATGGCTTGCTCGATGCGCAAGGCAATCGCATCGGAAAGCAGGGCGCGGTCATCGCCGATGAAACGCGAGACGCTGGCCTTTGACACGCCTGCGCGTTCGGCGACGTCGAGCATGGTGACGCGGCTGCGCTGGGCGGAGGAGAAGTCGTTCATCGGGGCGGCAACTTTCTTGTTGTTAGAGTGTTTGAAATGTCATTGAAACCGGTTTCAGGAAACGCCAATCGGCATGTGTGCGTCAAGGTGCATTCATCAATTGCCAGCCTGCGCCTTAGCTGAGTTTCCGACGAGCGGTCGCTCTACCTGTCAGATCTGACAGTAGGCAAGCCCGACCGCTAAGCGCTTAATTCCTTCAGCGTTGAAACGGAATTTTTACGGGACTTTCAACCAATGAATTCTTTCTCTATCGAAACAAATGATATCGGCCTGTATGCGGTTCCGCTCACTATCGACGGCGTCGGCACGGGGGGGGCTCTTCCACCTGACGCACCCGTTAATGGCGCAATCATCCGTATTCCCATGTGGCCAAATCCCTCGGTCATTCCTGGTAACGTCGATCTGATTGAAATCATGATTCTGGAACCCGGAGCCTCCGAGGCAGACGAAGAGATTTTTCACAGTGAACGGCTTCCAGTACCCGTGACCGTCCCTGACTTTTTCACCCTTCCACCTCGATATTTGCAGCGTGACGGCGATATTCGTCTCAGGTATCGCATTACTGCGGAAGATACTGACAATCCTGATACGTCATTACCACAGTGGTATGTCGTCAGCCGAGTAATTCCGGTCAACTTGTTGGAGCCGCAATTTCCTAGTGCAACTTTCCACGGGTATCTCAATTGCATGTCAGTACCCAAAGTGTGGGAAAAACTACTGATCAAAGTACCCGCGCAGCCTGGGCGATTTGCCGAAAATGATGTTGTCACTCTGGATTGGGAAGGTTTTCAAAGTCTCAATGGCGTAAGGCCAATTGGAGGAACAGCGGGACGGTTTTCCAAAACATTGACATTGGCGGAAGCCGATTCAATTGACGGATTTTTGTTTGAGTTGACCTCCCAACATTACGCTAAATATATAGAGCCGATGGCAAGGGATGCGTCTGCCATTGCCACCTATACCCTGCATCGGAATAGCACCGCTTTGGGGAAGTCAGAAATAGGTCTGGTCAAGTTAGACCGGGTTCGTCCGGGCAAAAGTGATTATTGTGGACCTGTAACAAATGCGTCAGGTTTTTTTGAAAGTAACAATGCGTTAGAGCCAAGAACAAGCAGTCTGCAGTCGCGTGGTTATCTGTCGGGCAATAACGTTAATTATCCAACAAACGGCATTTCGATGGAGTGTATGAACATGAATATGCAGACAAAATTCGGGGCTGGTGTGCTGGCGTTGCCTCCTACTGTTGTGGGCAATTTGCCGGATGGTCGATTGACTTACGAGCAATTGGTCGTCAATAAAAGACTTACTGTGCTATTGACGGATATTGATGATAAAAGTCCGGACGGGGCAGCAAAGATTGAACTTTATCTCTTTCCGAGGGGAACAGTCCCTGTCGAGTTCGACCCAACGTATGTTGTTATGACGAAAACCAAAGCCCAAGAGCCTGGTGGTGACTGGACATTCCCTATCGAGTTCGAATTCGATATCCCGGCCAGGGTAAGAGAGGTCTTCAATGCGAACGGTGATTACACACCTTTTGAATTGTCGTTTTTCATTTATGATGCGTTCGAAAACCCCGATTCCTCCAGTCCCCATACCGATATCCTGCTGGATCAGACCGCGCCTTACCAACGCCAACCCGGTGGTCCGAACGGCACAGGTGTGCGGCCTACTCTATTGACCTTGGGTACGGGTTTTCCTGCAGTTATCGATGATGCCTGGCTGCTCGATCCTAACAACAGTGGTGGTTTAAGTCTGACCATTCCAACGGCCTATCAGAAATTCGAAGCGAATAACGATAAAGTTAATTTTTATATCTCGACGCAAACCACGTTCACTCTGATGCAGGGTGAAGGCGCTGCGGTCGCTGACTTTCCGCTGCCAACCGGCGGTGTCATCAATGTGCCGCTGAGTTATCTGTCGGCGATGGGTGAAGGGGCTTACTTTTATTCCTACAATCTGGAAGATTTACCCGGCAATATCAGCAACAATTCGCTAATTACCACGCTGTTCAGGCGCATCAAGACACCTGCGCCGGAATTGGGTATTCCGAGAATCCCTGTCACGGGCGCCAATGGCAGTATTGCGATTACCTTGTCCACTGCTGCTGATCCAACAAAAGTCATCATGGAAATCGACTTCCCGAAGAATTCGCTTCCGGGTGATCGAATCATTCCTCAATTGACCTCCGATCAGGCCGGGGCACCGATTACTTTGCCTGAACAGCAGATTCCGCCCGCAGGTACTGCCGGTCCCCTGCGATTTGAAATGGATTTCGATACCATGTCCCAGCTCTTTGGAGATGCCAATGGGACTCAAGAAGTGGAGTTTGAGTACTGGTACGAATTGGAGCGTTCAACGATCACGCCCAACCCGATATCGCAGCGTGTTTTTGCAATTGTCGACTTTTCCTACGCCGGACCTGAGCAACCCAATCTGCCTGACTTGCCGAACATCAACATTGTTCCAGTCGTGGTGCAGGGGGCTGGTACCCCAGCGCCTGCACCAAACACACTGGGTCCGGCACAGGCCGGTATTGCTGCAACGATGACCTGGCCTTTGTGGACTGATGTAAATCGTCCGATCACTGGGCGGGAAATCGTCAAGTTCTATTATCAGGGTAAACAGGTTGGCGAACCCATTGCGGTTCGGGTAGGCGCCACAGAGGTCTCGACGATATTGCCTTGGGAAACCATTCGCCTGGAGGGGAACGGTACGGGGGCAAACGCTCGTCAGGCCTACATCACAATCGAATTCCCTGGCAGCGCGAATGTGATGATGCAGCGGACGCCTACCGATGTCCAGGTGACCGCTATCGTGATCAATGTGCCTGCTCCGCAGATCATTGTGTCAGCGTTCCTATCGCCCGGTGGCGCTATTGTGCCTGAGCGGGTTGTTACCAGCATCAACTGCCCTAGCCTTAATCATCCTGTTGCAGTGAATGGTCCCATGCCGCCGTATCGGCCGCGTAACTTGCGGGTCCGTATTCTCCGCGATGCCAATATCCCGACTGGAGCAATGGTCGAACTGACGTTCGTGGGACGCACCACCAACACTCCAGCTGGCACGGATATTCCCAACACCACCATCACGGATTCGGCACCGATGCCTGCAACGGGTAATCTAGAGTTCCGTCTTGACAATTATGAGGCGATCAAAACGATTCAATTGCCAAGCACTGTACCGAATACTCGTCCAACTACCCGTTACGCACGCATTGCTTACACGGTCAATGGCCTCACATCCGAACTGATCGTCCCTGTGGCGCTTCTGAATTCGAGTCTGGTGTATTGCGACGATGAACGGCGTGAAGTAGTAGCCCCTTAATTCGTCGTATGGATTCGCCTGCGCGGGTGAAAGTCAAGTGGTTTATCTTTTATCTGCGCTGGCGATTTTTTACATTCGAATGCAGGGCCTCGCACATGAAAATGAGATAAGTCTCACCTCGACGAGGACTTCTCCTACATATAACTGGCTTGGTAGACCGTAGTCTGGCGGCCGTGTCGGATTGCCCTGACATATCAGTTATGGGGAAGCGGCGTTCGTCAGGTAATGTTACCGAGTAGGGCTTAAATATGTCTTCAACATCAGATTCATCGTTTCCCAGAAACACTCTTCATTTTTGTTTGCTTTCATGTATTCCAATTCTATTTAATTCGGGGTTGTCTCACGCCGCCACCATTCCAGCAGGCACCACACAAAATATTGATGCCACTACACCACTGGATACCTGGCAACTTGAAACCCAGGCTTCGTTGATAGGCGTTGGCGCCGATACTCTTACTATCGCCGCCACGGTGGGCAGTACAGTCAACTTGACCGGCTCCACTGTTACTTCAGCATCTGCTTCACAAGGGATATTCCTGACCAACGCCAGCGCCATACTGAGTCGCACTACCGTCACCAGTGCCGACGGGATTGGTATCTCAGCGGTTCGTGGCATTGCCAGTGTCGGAGGATCGTCGGTGATCTTGCGTGACCAATCGGTCGTTCAAGGTTTACAAGGCGGGATCGCCGGCAACCGGTTCAGCAATATCGACATCCAGGATTCCACTGTGCAAGGCACCGGAGGCAGCAGTTTCGGTATTCGGCTGCTTGAAGGCACGCTGTCAGCCACCTCAAGTACCATCCTGGGTGGACGCAACGGTTTGATCGTCGGAACCGACACTCAGGCATCGGCCATCATTCCATCAACGATCGTGCTTGATGGTGCGCGAGTGGAAGGTCAGGGCGGTTCGGCCATCCTCGTTGGCTTCAATGCGCCGAATTTGCCTACCATTGCCAATATCACAGTACGTAATCACTCGACCCTGACCGGCGCGAATGGCACTTTGCTTGAGGTCGGACCTGGTGCTTCCGCAAACCTCGTCGTGGACGACAGCGCTCTAACGGGGAATGTCGAAGTGGCTTCAGGCAGCTCGGCAAACGTCACGCTGCAAAACAATGCAACCTTGAGCGGCAACTTGCAAAACGTTACCAGCGCAAAACTCAATGACCGGTCGAATATGACGGGCAATGTTATTGGTGCATCGACCGTATTGATCGACAATGCTTCCACGTTGACCGGCGAGTTGCAAAATATCGCCGACACCACGATCAACAATCAGAGCATCATGACCGGTAACGTTTCAGGTTCCGCGAACAGCGTTTCGGCCCTGCGGCTCGACAATGCTTCAACGCTAACAGGGCAAGTCACTGATATTGCCAACTTTGCCATCAGCAATCAGGCGTTGTGGCAAATGACCGCAAGCCAATCGGTGAACAACCTGGCGCTCACCAATGGCGGCAGGGTGAAGATGGGCGAAGGCCAACAATATTTCCAGCTCAATGTGGCGAATCTCTCGGGTAGTGGTACGTTCGAGATGGGAACCGATTTCAACAAGGGAGTCAGTGACCTTTTGAACGTGACGCTCAGTGCTGCCGGTAATCACCAGTTATGGGTTTCCAGTACCGGGCTTGACCCTATCAGTGATGCATCAATAAAAGTGGTACAGAGCGTTGCCGGTACTGCTGAATATGGTTTGATCAATAATAGAGTAGATGCTGGGGCATTCACTTACAAATTGATCAAGGAAGGAAACGACTGGTATTTGCAACCTGATAAGGAAGTTGTCAGTACTCCCACACGGTCTGTGTTGGCCATTTTTGGTACGGCGCCTACGGTGGCCTATGGGGAAATGGTATCGCTGAATAACCGAATGGGCGACCTTCGGAATAACGGCGGGCTGACTGGAGGCTGGGTTCGCTCGTACGGCAATCGATACTCCATCAGCAATAACGCCTATGGCGATGGTTACAGCCAAAATCAATATGGTCTGTCCATGGGCGTGGACACCCCAATCCAGCTTGCGGGTGAAACAGTGCTGCTTGGCGTCTTCGCAGGGCACAGCAAGTCCGATCTGGACTTGAAACGCGGCAGTTCAGGTGAAATCGGCAGTACCTCGATCGGTGTGTATGGTACGTGGCTGGGAGAGAGTGGCTATTACCTGGATACCGTGGCCAAACTCAATCATTTTCGCAACGATGCCAAAGTGACCATGAGTGATGGCACTCGTACCAAAGGCGATTACAACAACCTTGGCGCAAGTGCATCGGTGGAGTTTGGTAAACACATCGAAATCAGCGAGGGTTACTACGCTGAAGTTTTCACTCAGTGGCAGGCTGCGTCGGTGCAAGGCAAGGAATATACGCTGGATAACGGTTTGCACGCTGATGCCGACACTACGCGCTCTATGCTTGGCAAGGTGGGCGTCACGCTGGGCAGAGGCATGACCCTGGCGGATGGCAGTATCGTGCAGCCTCATGTGCGCGCCGCTGTAGTCAACGAGTTTGTGAAAAACAACGAAGTAAGGGTCAACGATAATAAATTCAATAACGATTTGTCGGGTGGCCAGTTCGAAGTGGGTGCCGGAGTATCGTGGACATTGAATAACCGCTGGCAGATGCACGCAGAGGTAGATACCAGCAAGGGTGAAAATGTCAGTAAGGATTTTGGTATGAACTTTGGCGTCCATTTTCAATTTTGATTAATAAAAGAGGGAGGCTTAGCCTCCCTTTTTTTGATGCTTTTTTCATCCGGCCTTCAAAACCTGAAAATTGCCTTTCAGGGTGAATGTCTCGCCATTCGTGCCTGGATACTCTAGATCTGCCTGGAAACTCCCTTTGACGTTGTCTCCAAGAGCTGGCTCAAGTTTGATCTTTCCAGAAACGCTTTCATAGACAGTCCCATCAGCATCTTTCAAACTGAAGTCCACATCAGGGCGCGATTTCAACTGATAATCGCCGACTTCGAAATTGTCCGGTATTGAAATGTACAGTGTCCGAGAAGCGAGGCTTTTTGCTTTTGTGTTTGCGGCGGGTCGATCTATAGCTGTAATAAGAACGGCGTCGATTTTTTGGGGCCCGGATTTCACTTTGTCTATCAGTCGAGAGGTGGCGATAAACTCTGGAAATTCTGTTTTTGTAGCAAATGCTGCTGCATTGACATAGTTACCGCTTGCGAAGCTTGTGCGCTTGATTACCGCTTTCATGGAATCGTTCTCCGTTACGAAAGAAGAGGTATCCAAAGGCCTTAGCCCTAATTCTGGATGAGCCATGTAATCCTGATAGTATAGGGGTTGTAAACTGTCATTGTTGACAGTTTACAAAGTCTGCGATCCGTGAATCTAATGCCTCTTGGGAACTCCGGTCGATAAGCCATTTTCCTCCGCTGGGTAACTTTCAACCAAACAACCCCGCCGCAATATTGATCGAGAAGCCCAATATCGCTGTGTTGAATACAAAACCGATCAACGACTGCGCCAGCACAATTTTGCGGATATCCCGCGTCGCCACACCGACATCGGCGGTCTGCACCGCCACGCCGATGGTGAACGAAAAGTACAGAAAGTCCCAATAATTGGGCGTAGTCAGGCCTTCGGCAAAGCGCAGCGCCGGTTCCTTGCCATCCCAGGTGTAATACAACCTTGCGTAATGCACACAGAAAATCACCCCGATCAGCAGCCACGAACCGATCACCGTTAGCGCGGTAAAACCGTAGTGCAGGAGTTTGCGTGTGGTTTCCAGATCTTTACTGCCGGCCAGTTCGAAGGTAATGGTGGCGAGACTGGCGAGAGCGGCGATGCACACCACGAACAGCACCAGCCCGGCGTTTTCGTCCTCGATTTCGGCAATGCGTTTGACGTCCGGCGCCTTGGATCGCGCAGTGAGCCAGAGCATCAGGATCAGGTAGGTCCAGACGCCGGCGTTCCAGCCGATGAGGATTTTGCTGACGATGGACTCGGCCGGGACCAACAAGCCAGTGGCCAGGCCAAACAGGGCAGCGGCAGAGAGGCGAGGGTGGGTGCGGGCGAGGAGGCGCATGGAGACTCACATCAGTGATCGATCCCTGCACCATAGCGCACGCCACCGGGCTTTTGTAGGAGCTGCCGCAGGCTCGGGCCGCGATCGGACGATCTTTTGATCTTGTTTTTTAAAAGCAAAGTCAAAAGATCGTCCGATCGCGGCCCGAGCCTGCGGCAGCTTCTACAGTTTGGATCAGTGGGGTTTGGTGAATTTCTTTACGAGCTTCATGACGACGACGAAGAACACGGGGACGAAGATAACTGCCAACGTCGCGGTGATCATTCCGCCGATCACTCCGGTGCCGATCGCTTGCTGACTCGCCGAGCTGGCGCCGGTGGCGATGGCCAGTGGCACCACGCCAAGGATAAACGCCAGCGACGTCATCACGATCGGGCGCAGACGCAGGCGTGCGGCTTGCAGGGTGGCGTCGATCAAATCGTGGCCTTCGTCGTACAGGCTCTTGGCGAACTCGATGATCAGGATCGCGTTCTTCGCCGACAGGCCGATGATGGTGATGAGCCCGACCTTGAAGAACACGTCGTTGGGCATGCCGCGCAGAGTCACCGCCAATACCGCACCGAGAACGCCCAACGGCACCACCAGCAACACCGAAGTTGGAATCGACCAACTCTCGTACAACGCCGCCAGACACAAGAACACGATCAGCAGCGACAGGCCGAGCAGAATCGGCGCCTGACTGCCGGACAAACGTTCCTGCAACGACAGACCGGTCCATTCCTGGCCCAGACCTTTGGGCCCTTGAGCCACTAGCCGTTCGATCTCCGCCATCGCTTCACCGGTGCTGTGGCCGGGCTTCGGCTCGCCGGAAATCGAAACTGCCGGATAGCCGTTGTATCGCGTCAACTGCGCCGGGCCTTGGGTCCATCTGGCTTGTACGAACGCTGACAGTGGCACCATTTTTCCGGCATTGTTGCGCACATGCATTTTCAGCAAGTCATCGACCTGGCTGCGCTGATCACCTTCGGCTTGCACCACCACGCGCTGCATCCGGCCCTGATTGGGGAAGTCGTTGATGTAGGCGGAGCCCACCGCCGTGGACAGCACGTTACCGATGTCGGCAAACGATACACCCAGGGCATTGGCTTGCTTGCGGTCCACTTCCAGTTGCACCTGCGGTGCTTCGGCCAGTGCGCTTTCACGCACGTTCATCAGCACCGGACTTTTCTCGGCGGCCGCCAGCAACTCGGTACGCGCCTGCATCAATGTCGCGTGACCAAGGCCACCACGGTCCTGCAAACGGAATTCGAAACCGCTGGAAGTGCCAAGCCCATCCACGGGCGGTGGCAGAACCGAGAACGCCATGGCGTCCTTGATCTGGCTCAGGGCGATATTCGCGCGGTCGGCGATCGAGCTGGCCGAGTCATCGCTGCCGCGTTGCGACCAATCCTTCAGCGTCGAAAACGCCAACGCTGCGTTCTGGCCGCTACCGGAGAAGCTGAAGCCGAGAATCACCACGCTGTCGCTGATACCCGGCTCACCGGCGTTATGCGCTTCAAGCTGCTCGGCCACTTGCACCGTACGGTTCTTGGTGGCGCCAGGCGGCAGTTGAATATCGGTGATGGTGTAACCCTGATCTTCGACCGGCAGGAACGAAGAGGGCAGGCGCATGAAACAAACGCCCAGGCCGACCAGCAGCACGACGTAGATCAGCAGGTAGCGTCCGGTGCGCTTCAATGCAAAACCGACCCAACGCTGATAGCGATCGGTCAGTCGCTCGAAGCGGCGGTTGAACCAGCCGAAGAAACCGCTTTTTTCGTGATGTTCGCCTTTGGCAATCGGTTTGAGCAGTGTCGCGCACAAGGCCGGGGTCAAGGTCAGGGCGAGGAATGCCGAGAACAGGATCGACGTCGCCATCGACAGCGAGAATTGCTGATAGATCACTCCGACCGAACCCTGCATGAACGCCATCGGGATGAACACCGCCACCAGCACCAGCGTGATGCCGATGATCGCGCCGGTGATCTGCGTCATCGCCTTGCGTGTGGCTTCCTTGGGCGATAGCCCTTCGGTGGCCATGATTCTTTCGACGTTCTCCACCACGACGATGGCGTCGTCTACCAGAATGCCGATAGCCAGCACCATGCCGAACATGGTCAGCACGTTGATCGAGAAGCCCAGCGCGAGCATGGTGGCAAGGGTGCCCATCAACGCGACCGGGACTACCAGCGTCGGGATCAGCGTGTAGCGAATGTTTTGCAGGAACAGGAACATCACCGCAAACACCAGCAGCATCGCTTCGCCGAGGGTGTAGACCACTTTGGTGATCGAGACTTTGACGAACGGCGAGGTGTCGTAAGGGATCTTGTATTCCACGCCCGCCGGGAAGTAGCGCGACAGTTCGTCCATCTTCGCCCGGATCAGGGTGGCGGTCGCGAGGGCGTTGGCCCCCGGTGCCAGTTGCACGCCGACGGCGGTGGACGGTTTGCCGTTGAGGCGCGTGCCGAACTGGTATTCCTGACTGCCGATCTCGACCCGCGCTACATCGCCGATGCGCACGGTGGAGCCGTCCGGGTTGGCCTTGAGCACGATGTCGGCGAATTCCTGCGGCGTCGATAACTGGCCCTTGACCAGAATGGTCGCGGTGATTTCCTGGGTCGAAGGGTTTGGCAGGTCGCCGATGCTGCCGGCGGGGACCTGTGCGTTCTGGGCGATGATGGCCGCGTTGACATCGGCCGGGGACAGGTTGAAACCGATGAGCTTCTGCGGGTCGATCCAGATGCGCATGGCTCGTTCGGCGCCATACAACTGAGCCTTGCCGACACCGTCCAGGCGCTTGATCTCGTTCATCACGTTGCGCGCCAGGTAATCGCTGAGCGCCACGTCATCGAGTTTGCCGTCGCTGGATGTCAGGGTGATCAGCAGCAGAAAACCGGCGGAGACTTTCTCCACCTGCAAACCCTGCTGGTTGACAGCTTGCGGCAAGCGCGACTCGACCACTTTCAGGCGGTTTTGCACATCGACCTGCGCCAGTTCCGGGTTGGTGCCCGGCTGGAACGTGGCGTTGATCGTGGCACTGCCCAGGCTGCTCTGCGATTCGAAATACAGCAGGTGATCGGCGCCGTTGAGCTCTTCCTCGATCAGGCTGACCACGCTTTCATCGACGGTCTGCGCCGAAGCGCCCGGATACACGGCATAGATTTCGATCTGCGGCGGTGCAACGTCGGGGTACTGCGCCACCGGCAACTGCGGGATGGCCAGCGCGCCGGCCAACAGGATGAACAGGGCGACGACCCAGGCGAACACCGGGCGGTCGATAAAAAACTGCGGCATATAAAAGCGTCCTGCTTACTGACCAGAGGTCTGGGCAAGTGGAAGAGGGGTGTCGTCGATTTGCACTTTCTCGCCGGGGCGCGCGTGTTGCAGGCCTTCGATGACAATGCGGTCGCCGGGTTTAAGGCCGCCGGTGACGATCCAGCGATTGTTCTGTACCGCGCCCAGTTGCACGGGTTGCTCGGCCACGCGCATTTGTTCGTCGACGGTCAGCACCTGGGCGATACCGGCACTGTCACGCTGCACAGCGCGCTGCGGCACGGTGATGCCGTTCTGGATCGTGGCCTGTTCGAGGCGCACACGGATAAAGCTGCCCGGCAGCAGGTCGAGGTCTGGATTGGGGAATTCGCTGCGCAGAATGATCTGGCCAGTGCCCGGATCGACGGTGATGTCGCTGAACAGCAGCTTGCCGGGCAGCGGATAAAGGCTGCCGTCATCCTGAATCAATGTGGCTTTGGCCTGATCCTGACCGACTTGCTGCAACTGCCGCGAGCGAAACGCGCGGCGCAGCTCATTGAGTTCACGGGTCGACTGGGTCAGGTCGGCGTAAATCGGATTGAGCTGCTGAATCAGCGCCAGTGGCGTGGTTTCGTTCTGCCCCACCAGTGCACCTTCGGTGACCAGCGCCCGGCCGATGCGCCCGGAGATCGGTGCGGTGACGGTGGCATAACCTAGATTGAGTTTCGCGCGTTCCACCGCGGCCTTGTTGGCGGCGACATCGGCGGCGGTCTGCCGGGCGTTGGCGCGGGCGTTGTCGTAGTCCTGAGCGCTGATGGCCTTGTCATCGATCAATTGCGCGTAGCGCTGTTCCTGCAGTCTGGCCTGGAAGGCGTTGGCCTCGGCTTTGCGCAGGGCGGCTTCGGCACTGTCGAGGTCAGCCTTGAACGGTGCCGGGTCGATACGGAACAACACATCGCCCTTTTTCACGTCACTGCCTTCGCGGTACGTGCGCTGCAACACTACGCCGGCGACCCGGGCGCGTACCTCGGCAATGCGCGGCGCGGCGATGCGCCCGCTGAGTTCGCTGCTGATCGACAGGGGGCGGGCTTCCAGGGTTTCGATGCGCACGGTAGCCGGTGGTGCCTGTTCCTCGGCGTTCGAGGACGAATCACAGGCGCTCAGCGTCAGCGCTGCGGCGATGAGGCCGAGCCCGGCCAGCAGATTTTTGAACATGTACCACCCCCAATATTGATGCCCGCATCCTACGGGCAGTCGCCGAGAGTAGCGGTGAAGCTTTGTAGGCGCTGTGTGAAATTGTGTAAGGGTTTTACTCAGAGACGGGTGAGGGCGTATATCCTTCAGCCCTTGAAATTTATTGCGACAGATAAACCGCTATCGCGGGCAAGCCCGCTCCCACAGTGGTCGGTGGTGTTCACAAAATCCGTGTTCACATCCAATCCCGGTGGGAGCGGGCTTGCCCGCGATGTGGCCCGACCCGTCGCCACAGCACTTTCTGGATCACCCATGCCCAACATCCTTCTGGTCGAAGACGACACCGCCCTCGCCGAACTGATTTCCAGCTACCTTGAGCGCAATGGTTACTCCGTCAACGTGATTGGCCGTGGCGACCACGTGCGCGAGCGGGCGCGAGTCAGCCCGCCGGATCTGGTGATTCTCGATCTGATGCTGCCGGGCCTCGACGGTCTGCAAGTCTGTCGCCTGCTGCGCGCCGACTCGGCGACGCTGCCGATCCTGATGCTCACTGCCCGCGATGACAGCCACGATCAAGTGCTGGGCCTGGAGATGGGCGCCGACGATTACGTCACCAAACCCTGCGAGCCGCGGGTGTTGCTGGCCCGGGTGCGCACCCTCTTACGGCGCAGCAGCCTGGGTGAACCACTGACCGTCAATGACCGCATCGTCATGGGCAATCTGTGCATCGATCTGTCCGAGCGCACCGTGACCTGGCGTGAGCAACCGGTTGAGCTATCCAGTGGCGAATACAATTTGCTGGTGGTGCTGGCCCGGCATGCCGGTGAAGTGCTGAGCCGCGATCAGATTCTGCAGCGCCTGCGCGGTATCGAGTTCAATGGCACCGACCGCTCGGTAGACGTGGCGATCTCCAAGTTGCGGCGCAAGTTCGACGATCACGCCGGCGAAGCACGCAAGATCAAGACCGTGTGGGGCAAGGGTTATCTGTTCAGCCGTTCCGAGTGGGAATGCTGAGTCGATGTTCAGAATCCTCTTTCGCCTGTATCTGGTCACGATTGTTTCCTACAGCGCGGCCATTTACCTGGTGCCGGACCTGGTGGTCATGGCGTTCAGGGATCGCTTCATCACCTATAACCTCGATTACTCGCGCGGCCTGCAATCGCTGATCACCCGGCAGTTTCATGCCGCGCCGCGAGAGCAATGGCCAGCATTGGCGGAGTCGATGGACAAGGACTTCCAGCCGCTGCACATCGTCCTGGCGCGGATTGACGATGCCGAGTTCACCCCGGCCGAACAACAGCGGCTGCGGCGCGGCGAAAATGTCGTGCGTATCGGCGACTGGGGTTGGCGAACGCTGGCGGTGGCACCGCTGAACGATGACATGGCCGTGCAAATGGTCGTGCCCCCCGACCCGATGGACGTCAATTTGTTGTACTGGAGCATCAACGTGCTGATCGGCGCGACCATGCTCGCCTGCCTGCTGCTATGGATCCGTCCGCACTGGCGCGATCTGGAGCGCCTCAAAGGGACTGCCGAACGCTTTGGCAAAGGCCATTTGAGCGAACGCACGAAAATCGCCCCGAGCTCGAACATCGGCAGTCTGGCCAATGTCTTCGACACCATGGCGGGTGACATCGAGAGCCTGTTGAATCAACAGCGCGACCTGCTCAATGCGGTCTCGCACGAACTGCGCACGCCGCTGACACGTCTGGATTTTGGCCTGGCTCTGGCCTTGTCCGACGACCTGCCGGCGGCCAGTCGCGAGCGTTTGCAGGGCCTGGTCGCGCACATTCGCGAGCTCGATGAACTGGTGCTGGAGCTGCTGTCGTACAGCCGCTTGCAGAACCCGGCGCAACTGCCAGAGCAAGTCGACGTCTCGCTGGACGAGTTCATCGACAGCATTCTGGGTAGCGTTGACGAAGAGCTGGAGTCGCCGGACATCGTCATCGACGTGTTGCTGCACGGCCAACTCGAACGCTTTGCACTGGACCCACGCCTGACCGCCCGCGCGATTCAGAACCTGCTGCGCAACGCCATGCGCTATTGCGAAAAACGCATTCAGATTGGTGTGCAGGTCAATGCCTACGGCTGTGAAATCTGGGTCGACGATGATGGCATCGGCATTCCTGATGATGAACGCGAGCGTATCTTCGAACCATTTTATCGGCTGGATCGCAGCCGTGACCGGGCTACGGGTGGTTTTGGCTTGGGGTTGGCGATCAGTCGACGGGCGCTGGAGGCACAGGGTGGGACGTTGACGGTTGAAGCGTCGCCGCTGGGGGGCGCACGTTTCAGGCTGTGGTTGCCGACCGCCGCCTGAGAATCCAACCCTTGCAGGCGCTGCGGCACGTTGTGATCTTAAAATCAGGATTAAAAATTCGCAGCGTGCCGCAGCTCCTGCGCAAGGAGGCTGCTTCAGATCAGTTCGGAAGATTGAATCAAACCGACGCCGGCCCCTTGCATTCGATCAATTGCTGCGGCCCACGAGCCGTCGAGATCAATCGCCCGGCACGCATCCAGCACGACGAATGCATTGAATCCCGCCGCCCGCGCGTCCAGCGCCGAGTACATCACGCAGAAATCCAGCGCTAGGCCCACCATGTAAACCGTGTCGATGCCACGCTCGCTCAGATAACCGGCCAGCCCGGTGGTGGTCTGGCGGTCGGCTTCGAGGAAGGCCGAATAGCTGTCGATGTCCGGGTTGCAACCCTTGCGGATGACCAGTTGCGCGTGGGGCAGGTCCAGTTCGGGGTGAAATTCGGCGCCGGCGGTGGCTTGCACGCAGTGGTCGGGCCAGAGTATCTGCTCGCCGTAGGGCAGTTGAATGAAGTCGTAGGGTTGCCGGCCGGGATGGCTGGAGGCGAACGAGGCATGACCTTTCGGGTGCCAGTCCTGGGCAATGACGACCTGTTTGAACTGGCGGGCGAGGCGGTTGATCAATGGCACAATCAAGTCGCCCTCAGGCACCGGCAATTGGCCGCCGGGGATGAAGTCGTTTTGAACATCGATGACCAGTAATGCAGCGCGGGACGAAATAGGCATCGCAGGCAAACCTCCTTGGAAAAGTCACATGGCCAGAATAGAGGCGTTTTTTTCATGCGGTTAAACGACTTCTCAACAATTTCGCTTTGGCTTCCAGCTCCACGGCGGCGTCATGCCCGATCAGCATCCATGCATGTTCGCGTTCGGTCCAATACACCACGTTCATCTCATGGCGCTGCTCATGGGTCAACGGCCGACTGCCACTGTTGGAACGGGTCACGCACAGCGCCAATGGCCCATGTCTGGCATCCAGGTAAACAATCTGTGCGATCGGCACGCCGTCGTACTCGAGCATCTGTGCGCGTTTGAGTTCGGCACCGGGCAGTTTCAGACCGGCAGGTGACAGGTTTAACCCCAGGCGTGCATCGATGGTGCGCAGTTGGGCCCGATGGGCAGCCTCGTCGGTGGGCAAATGCTCAAGCGTCTGCGGTACATAGAGCGCCATGTAATCGCCGACCAGAGCGCGCCAGTTATGTGCTTGCTGCGCCTGCCAGCGGAGGAACAAACGGTCGGCCAGCACGCCGCCGGCCACCAGCGCTGCCGCTGCGCCGCCGATGAACCAGCGTCGGCTCAGGCCCGGACGCTCGGGTGAAGGCACCACATCGAGGCGCGCTTGCAGGCGATCAAGCGGTGCTTGTTGTGCCAGTTCGTCATAGGCCTTACGGAAGGGCAGGCTGCTGCGGCGCAGCCACTGCACGCGCAGGCTGAGTAGCGGATCGTCGGCGATGGCGCTGTCGATCTGCTGGCGTTGCTCCACGGCCAGTTCGTCGTCCAGATACGCAACCAGTTGTTCGTCCGAAGGCGTGTTCATGGGCGGTCACCTCCGGTGGTTTTCGGGACGGCTTGCAAGGGGGGATATTCGGCAAGTTTCAGGCGCGCCGTGGCCAGACGACTCATCACCGTGCCGATCGGCACTTGCAGGATTTCGGCGACTTCGCGGTAGGACAGGCCTTCGACATAAGCCAGGTACACGGTTTCGCGCTGGGCTTCGGGCAGCGCGTCGACCCTGCGAATCACCTGCGCAGCCATGACATGCGTCTGCGCAGCATATTCACCGTCGAACATCAGTGGGCCGTCGGCATCGACCTGGCCCGAGCCGTGACGCACCCGACGCGCACGTACCTCGTTGAGCCAGATCGAATGCAAAATACTCAACAGCCAGCGGTCCATGCGCGTGCCGGCGATGTATTGAGCTGAACGTTCCAGCGCACGCACGCACGTCGCCTGCACCAGATCCTCGGCCACGTGCCGATTGCGCGATAGCAGCAGACCGTAGCGCCACAAACGCGCCAGGTGCTGTGCCAGTTCTGCTCTGAATGCCTGCTCGCTAACGATGATGGCCTCCGTTGATGGTCAGGTTTTCGATGAATCGTTGATGGCTTCGGCCAGGTCCTGGTATTCCTCGCAGGCGGTGCCGCAAATCGATTTGATTTTCAGCAACTGTTCCTGCGCCAGGTCGACGCGGCCTTTGATCACATAGGCCTCGCCGAGGTATTCACGCACTTGCGCGTACTGCGGATCGAGTTTCACCGATTGCAGGTAATAGCCGATGCCCTCGTCGGTACGCCCCAGTTTGCGCGTGGCATAACCGCGATAATTGAGGGCCTTGGCGGTGTTCGGTTGGTGCAGTGTGTCGAGCAGGGCCAGCGCTTCTTCGTAGCGACCGGCCTTGGCCAAGCGGTAGGCGTAGTCGGTGCGGTCGGCATCGGGCAACAGACTGCTGGTTTGCAGCACGCATTTTTGCGATTTGCTGTCCCAGACCTGGCCCTTCGGGCATTCGGGTTTCTGCACCGGCGCGTCTTCATCGCCATTGGCGAAGGCCAGGTGACTGGACATGGCGGCCACCAGCAACAACGGGGCGGCGAACATAACGGAACGGGTAATCATGGGCAAGGCTCCAGAGTGAATGTCGCGTATCAGTCCCAATCACGCCACGGCAACATGCAGCGCTTTGTATTGCTAACACCACAGACTGAACATTTATTCATTGCTCTTTTCAGAGACTGCTCAAGGTAAGCGTAAATTCCACGGCGATGCCGGTGATCGACCGCCGCCTCTCGCCCCAATCACGCAACTTTAAGTCAGTCCTGCTTTTGGCCGAACCACCGCCGTGCTGCCTTGTTATAGTTCGGGCCTCATTTCAAGCCCGGTAAAGGATCACTGCCATGTCCCAATACACTGCCTTCAGCGTCGAACTGGTCAACAACATCGCTCATGTGCAGATCAATCGCCCGGAAAAGATCAACTCGATGAACGCCGCGTTCTGGAGCGAGATCGTCGAGATTTTCCAGTGGATCGACGACACCGATGCGGTGCGGGTGGTGGTACTGAGCGGCAACGGTAAACACTTTTCCTCCGGCATCGACCTGATGATGCTCGCCGGCGTGGCCAATGAGCTGGGCAAGGATGTCGGCCGCAACGCGCGCCTGCTGCGTAAAAAGATCCTCACCCTGCAAGCCTCGTTCAACGCCGTCGACCATTGCCGCAAACCGGTCATCGCCGCCATTCAGGGTTACTGCCTGGGCGGCGCTATCGACCTGATCGCGGCCTGTGACATGCGCTATGCCGCCGAAGACGCGCAGTTCTCGATCAAGGAAATCGATATCGGCATGGCCGCCGATGTTGGCACTTTGCAACGGTTGCCACGGATCATCGGTGACGGCATGCTGCGTGAACTGGCTTACACCGGTCGCACCTTCGGCGCTGAAGAAGCGCGCAGCATCGGCCTGGTCAATCGTGTCTACAGCGACAAGGACGCACTGCTCGAAGGCGTGCTGGACATTGCTCGCGACATCGCCTCGAAGTCGCCGATTGCGGTCACCGGTACCAAGGAAATGATCAGCTACATGCGCGACCATCGCATCGACGACGGTCTCGAATACGTTGCCACCTGGAACGCCGCCATGTTGCAATCCACCGACTTGCGCGTGGCCATGGCCGCCCATATGAGCAAACAGAAACCCGAATTTCTGGATTGAGAAACCATGACATCTCGCTGGACCACTGCAGTACTGGACACCGATCAACCCGGCGGCTGGGCCGTGGCGCGCAGCCCCGAAGGCTTTCTGTTCGATGACAACGGCGCGCTGTTCCCGCGCGAATGGCTCAAGCGCCAGGACTTGTCAGTCCTGGCCGAGCACGGCATCGGCCATCTTGATGGTGAACCGGTGTACCTGCTGGAGTTGCGCAGTTCCAGCGACGTGCCGGGCTGCAACTGGAAAGGCTTGCGGGCGTTCATGCTCGATGGCGATCAGACGATCTACAAAGTGCTGGGTTACGCCGCGCAGATTGGCACCTGGGCTCGCGAGCACCGCTTCTGCGGTAATTGCGGCCAGGCCATGACGCAGGTGCCGCGCGAGCGGGCGATGTATTGCCAGCCGTGCGACATGCGCAGTTATCCGCGCATTTCGCCGAGCATGATCGTGCTGATTACCCGTGGCGACGAAATCTTGCTGGCGCGCTCACCGCGCTTCGTCACTGGCGTCTATAGCACGCTGGCCGGGTTCGCCGAGCCGGGCGAGTCGGCGGAGGATTGCCTGATTCGTGAAGTGCGCGAGGAAGTGCAGATCGAGGTGAAGAATATTCAGTACCTGGGCAGCCAGTGCTGGCCGTTCCCGCATTCGATGATGCTGGGCTTCCATGCCGAATACGCCGGCGGCGAGATTGTTTGTCAGGAAGACGAGATCGAAGACGCCCAGTGGTTCAACGTGCACGATCTGCCGCCGTTGCCGGCGGCAAAATCGATTGCCCGTTACCTGATCGACGTCTACGTGGCGCGGCGCTTAGGCCACGCTGAACCAGTGTTGCCAGGCTAGGCGCACGGTCAGCCCCAGCACCACAGTGATGAACACCGGGCGTATGAACTTGGCGCCGCCGCTGATTGCGGTGCGCGCCCCGAAGAATGCGCCGACCATTACCGACAGGCCCATGCTCAGGCCGATGATCCAGTCCACTTGCCCGGAAAATACGAACACCGACAGCGCCGCAATGTTGCTGACGAAGTTCATGCTGCGCGCCACGCCGCTGGCCTTGACCAGATCGATCGGGTAGAGCAGCAGGCTGCTGACGGTCCAGAACGCGCCCGTGCCGGGGC
Organism: Pseudomonas sp. Irchel 3E19; assembly: GCF_900187585.1. Classification (NCBI taxonomy): domain Bacteria; kingdom Pseudomonadati; phylum Pseudomonadota; class Gammaproteobacteria; order Pseudomonadales; family Pseudomonadaceae; genus Pseudomonas; species Pseudomonas sp. Irchel 3E19. The sequence continues at coordinate 93,774 of NZ_FYDT01000002.1, read as the reverse complement.
CGGCCACGCCGTCGTAGAAACCGAGGCTGAAGCCTTGGGTCGATTGCCATTTCTTTTTGATTGGAGCGTCGCTGTCCAGCGGCGCTTTTGGCGTGCCGCCGAACAGCAGGTACAGGCCGCAGGCGAAGACGATCACCGGGAGCATTTTGTTCAGCCACTCTGCTGGTAGATAGTGCGCGACGATGGCACCGGTGAGTGCGCCGACCAGCGTGCCGACGATCGCGTGAACCCACTGCCGGGGATGGAACAGCTTGCGCCGGTAGAAGGTGAAACTGGCGGTCGCCGAGCCGAAGGTCGAACTGAGTTTGTTGGTGCCCAGCACCAGATGCGGCGGCAGGCCGGCCGTCAGCAGGGCCGGGGTGGTCAACAGACCACCACCGCCAGCGATGGCGTCGATGAAACCGGCAACGAACGCTACAAGGGCCAGAATGGCCAGGGTGGTGAGGTCAACGCTGAGTTCGAAAGGCATGGAATCGGCTTATTCGGCAGGGCGCAGAACATGAGCTGCGGGGAGGGCGGTCATGTTACTCATTTCCAAGTGTTGCGGCGACCCGTCTGATGCCATCGCTGGCAAGCCAGCTCCCACAAGGCGTTGCAGTGAACACAGATGTTGCGATCAGTACGAAAACCTGTGGGCGCTGGCTTGCCAGCGATGGGGCCCGCTCAGGCACCGACAATCAACTGTTGCCCCCCCCCCCCCAACACCCAGCCGACAAAACACCCTCCAGCAAAGCACCCTGATTACCCTGAAAATCAATAAAACCGGGCCTTGCCCGTGATACCGAAGAAGAGGCAAGCGCGTGTTGCCGCTCGTTTGCGAACTTGAGGCTGAAACACTATCCACTGTGGGAGCGGGCTTGCTCGCGAAAGTGGTGTGACAGTGACATAAAGGTTAGCTGACACGACGCCTTCGCGAGCAAGCCCGCTCCCACAATAGGATCTGTGTTGGCTACAAGCCCAGGTCAGACAGGCCTGGGTGATCATCCGGACGCCGGCCCAGCGGCCAGTGGAACTTGCGTTCGCTTTCCTTGATTGGCATATCGTTGATGCACGCATAGCGCTGGAACATCAGGCCGTTTTCGTCGAACTCCCAGTTTTCGTTGCCGTAGGAACGGAACCAGTTGCCTGAATCGTCATGCCATTCATAGGCGTAACGCACGGCAATGCGTGTGTCGGAATACGCCCAGAGTTCCTTGATCAAACGGTAATCCAGCTCCTTGGCCCATTTACGGGTCAGAAAGGCTTTGGCTTCTTCGCGGTTACTGGCGAATTCGGCGCGGTTGCGCCACTGGGTGTCGAGGGTGTAAGCCAGCGACACCCTTTCCGGGTCGCGAGAGTTCCAGCCGTCTTCGGCCAAGCGAACTTTCTCGATCGCCGATTCACGGTTGAAGGGTGGTAATGGCGGACGTGCCTGGGCTGCAGCAGACATGTTCAGTCTCCCGATAAAATTCAACATTTAAACAACGGGTCAGGCTTATTAAGGCGTTACAGGTCCAATAACTTACGCGCCATGCATTGCGCATTATCAGCGGCACTGTGGTCACCCATCACAAGCGCTACGGTAATGGCACCATCAATCAGAATCAGCAACTGTTTGGCCAGCAGTTGCGGGTCCTCGGCGCCATGTTCGGTACTCAGCTCGCACACGTAGTCGAGCAGTTTCTGTTTGTGGTCTTTGGCGACCTGGCGCACCGGGTCCTGTGGATCGCCGGTTTCGCCGCTGGTGTTGATGAAGGCACAGCCACGGAAACCCTCCGAAGCGAACCAGCCCTTGAGTACGGTAAACAGGTTGAGCAGGCGATCGGCCGGGGTTTCGGCCTGATCGACGGCGTTGCGGTACCAGTGCATCCAGCGGATGTCGCGGCGTTGCAGGGCGGCGGCGACCAGTTGGTCTTTATCCGCAAAATAACGGTAAATGCTTTTTCTCGAGACGCCGGCGGTTTTCACCAGGAGATCCATACTGGTGGCAGCGATGCCACTTTTGTAGATCAGTTTTTCGGTGACATCGAGGATGATGTCGCGTGTGTCGTTGCTAGTGATTTCGTTCATGGGTGAAAAAGTAGAACGATTGTTCTCCTTGGTCAAGCGTTGATTTCGAAATGGCTTTCGCGAGCAGGCTCGCTCCCACAGGAAAACGCATTTCAAATGTGGGAGCGGGCTTGCTCGCGAAGGGGGCTTTACAGACACTAACAAGACCCGAAGGATGCGATGGTGTAAGCTCTCGGGTTCTTCGGATTCGACCCATTGCGAGCCCTATGCCGTTGCTTTTCAAACGTTCTCTGCTGCCCAAACTGCGCAGCTTTCCGCTGACCGCCGAGGCCGTGACCATTCTGTCCGGCGCCGCCGAGTTCCGTCGTAGCCTGCTGGAGAAAATCGCCACGGCGACCCAGCGCATCTACATCGTTGCGCTCTATTTGCAGCAAGACGAAGCCGGTCAGGAAATTCTCGATGCCTTGCACGCCGCCAAACTCAAGCGTCCCGAGCTTGAAATCGCTGTGGTGGTCGACTGGCTGCGTGCCCAGCGCGGTCTGATCGGCGCCGGCAAGCAGCCGGGCAACTCGGCGTGGTATCAGGAAATGACCCGCACTCACGAGAGCGAAGTGCCGGTGTACGGCGTACCGGTGCAGACCCGTGAATTGTTCGGCGTTCTGCATTTGAAGGGATTCGTGATCGACAATTGCGTGGTCTACAGCGGCGCGAGCCTGAACAACGTCTATCTGCACAAGTTCGACAAATACCGGTTCGACCGCTATCACGTGCTGCACAGCCCTGAGCTGGCGGACTCGATGCATCACCTGGTCAAGCATGGTCTGATCGAATCGAAAGCGGTGCACCGCCTCGATCTGCCTAATCTGCCGACCACGCGCAGCCTGCGTAACGACATCGGCGATCTGCGCAGCCGTCTCAAATACGCGACCTATGACACCAGCGCCGGCACCACCGCCCGAGAAGGTTTGTCGGTCAGCCCATTATTGGGTGTGGGCAAGAACAACCCGTTGAACCGGGCAATTCTTGAATTGATCGCCAGTGCGCAAACGCAGCTGACCATCTGCACGCCGTACTTCAACCTGCCGCTGGGGGTGATCCGCGAGATCAACCGCGCCCTGGCCCGTGGGGTGAAGATCGACATCGTGGTCGGCGACAAGACCGCCAACGACTTCTACATCCCGCCGAGTGAGCCGTTCAAGGTGATCGCCGCGCTGCCGTACTTGTACGAGATCAGTCTGCGCCGTTTCGCCAAGCGGCATCAGCGCAACATCGACAGCGGTCAGTTGAACCTGCATCTGTGGCGTGATGGCGACAACACCTATCACCTCAAGGGCATGTGGGTCGATCAGCGCTATACCTTGCTGACCGGCAACAACCTCAATCCACGGGCGTTCCGTCTCGATCTGGAAAACGCACTGTTGATTGATGATCCGAAGGGAGAATGGCTGGAACCTCGGGCCAAGGAGCTGGAGGAGATCTTCCGCCATACCCTGCGGATCGACAGTTTCAACAGCCTGGAGACGCTGCCGGAATACCCGAGCGGGGTGGCGAAGTTTCTCAAGCGCGTGAGTCGGGTGCGGATCGAGCGGTTGCTGTACCGAATTCTCTAAATCAGAATTATGTATTGCGGCTGATAAGGCCTTCGCGAGCAAGCCCGCTCCCACAGTTGGAATGCTTTTCCATGTGGGAGCGGGCTTGCTCGCGAAGGGGCCCGCCTGGATGCTACACAGTCTTAGTTCAGCCCCAACTTGCCACGCAACGTGGACAAGTCTTCCGCCAACGTATTCACCGGCCCAACCAGCGCCTTGCGGTCGTTATCCTTGACCTTGTCATACGTTTCAAAGCCACCGTCCTTGGTCTTGTACTTGGCCAAAACCTTGTTCACCGTGGCGAAGTTTTTGTCGACCTTCGCTACAAACGCCTTGTCCTGCTGCTCGATCTGCGGGCGGAACAAATCAACGATTTTCTTCGCGCCGTCGATGTTGCCCTGGAAGTCGTAGAGGTCGGTGTGGCTGTAGCGATCTTCCTCGCCGGAGATCTTGGTCGCGGCGACTTCTTCCAGCAGCGCAGCAGCGCCGCCCACCACTTTCTCCGGCGGGAAGGTCAGGCCGGAGACGCGGGTTTGCAGGTCTTTGACGTCTTTGTTCAAGCCATCCGCCAGTGCGTCCAGGCCTTGGGTACTCTTTTCCGAGAACAGCGAATATTCGATGCGGTGAAAACCGGTGAAGTCTTCAGCTTTCACGCCTTTTTCGTGGTCGTCGACACGGGAGTCGATGGACGCATCGAGATCACTGAACAGCTCGGCAATCGGCTCGATCGACTCGTAAAAGACGCGGGTCGGCGCGTAGAGCTTTTGCGCGGTGGCCAGATCGCCTTTCTTCACCGCGTCGGTGAACTGCTGGGTGTGGCTGGCCAGTTCATCGAGCTGTTCGGTGACATAGATCTTGTAGTCCGACACCGGCCCGACCAGATCCAGCGGCGCGGTGGCGGCGAATGCCGACAGCGGGGTGTTGAGCAAACCAAGGGTCAGCAGTAACGCGAGTGGCGTCTTTTTCATGGGGGGCTCCAGAGTCGGGATTGTTTTATGCCGCGGTTTTCGGTGGTGTGGCGTTGAGCAGCGAGCGACCGATGAAGTCCTTGTCGCCCGTGACCCCCGGAAGGGTGAAGAAGTAACCACCGCCGACCGGTTTGAGGTATTCCTCAAGCGGTTCGCCGTTGAGGCGGGTCTGCACGGTGATGAAGCCTTTTTCCAGGTCGGCCTGGTAACAGATGAACAGCAGGCCCATGTCGAGCTGGCCGTTCTTGTTGACGCCGTTTGAGTAGTTGAACGGCCGACGCAGGATCAGGTTGGCCTGGCTCGAGGCAGTACGCGGATTGGCCAGACGAATATGTGCGTCGAGTTTGGTCAGCTTGCCCTCTGGGTCTTTGCTGTAGTCCGGGACTTCGCTTTCCTGAGCTCCTCCCATCGGCGCACCGGTGGTTTTGACCCGGCCGAGAATGCTTTCCTGTTCCTGCAAAGGCGTACGGTCCCAGCGCTCGACGAAGTTACGGATGATCCGCACCGCTTGATAGCTGCCGTGGGCCGCCCACGCGGGTTCGTCGCTGCCCGGTTGCACCCAGACGATGTTATCCATGGCTTTGGCATCGTTGGAGTCGGGGTTGGCCGAGCCATCACGAAAACCGAGGAAGTTGCGCGCCGACTGCGCCGGCACACCAGGTTTTACCGGGGCTTGTGGCGGCACGCTGCCTTCCTGTTTCCAACGCACCAACAGCAAGTCCGGCAGGTTTTTCACGATGTCGCGCAGGGCATGAATGTTGGTGTCGGCGGTGTTGGAGCAGAACTGCAAGCTCAGGTCGCCGTGGCAGCAATCGGCATCCAGCGCATCGTTGGGGAAACCGACCATGCGTTGCAGGCGCTTGGGTTTGGCCTCGGCCAGACCGAAACGCTCATCAAACAACGACTCGCCCACCGATACGGTGATGGTCAGGTTGTCCGGGGTGACCACCGGGCCGAGGATGCCGGAGTCCGGCGGCGGCAGCTTCGGATCGATCTGTGCGACCGGACCACCCTTCATCAGGAACGCGATGCGCTCGTTGAGCGTGCGGAACAGCCGCTCCAGGTCTTCGCGATCACTGGCCAGTACGTCGAACGCCACCAGCATGCCCGACGCCGGGCGCGGGGTGACGATGCCGGTTTGATGCACGCCGTGGAAGTCGTGGCGGTCTTCGGTTTTGTCACTGCTTGGCGCTTCGGTGACTTGCGCCGTTGCGGCGGCCATGGCCGGGCAGCTCAGGGCCGATCCGGCAAGGGCGACACCGGCAGCACCCATGCCCATCAGCACGCGGCGACGTTGCAAGTTGAGTTGTTCTGAATCGTTCATCGGTACTCGTCTTCTGCTTACAGGCCGGAGAGGCCGAGGGCTGGATCGATGCCATCAAGTGCGTCGGCCAGGGCCTGAGCCTTGTCGGCGATCTGTTTGCGTTGTTCGCCGCTGACAGAGTCGTAGCTGGCGTAGCCGTCCTTGACCTTGAAGCTGTTCAGTCGGGTGTCGACGTCCGCCAACGCCTGATCGATTGTCGGCAACAGGTCGGCGGCGGATTTGCTCAGCATCGGTCTGAGCAGATCGACAACTTTGTGCGCGGTTTGCAGGTTGGCGGCGAAACCGTTGAGGTCGCTGTGGCTGTAGCGTTCTTCTTCACCGCTGGCAGCGCGCACGTCGGCGAGGGTGTTGAGGTTGCGCACGACGATGTTGACCAGTTGCTCCGGAGGCAGCGATTGGGCGAGCAATTGCTGTTTAAGTGTGGTGACGTCGGTCAGCAGGCGCTGAGAAGCGGGCGCGAGATCGTCGAGTTTGCGTTGCTGGAACAGTGCGTACTCGATCCGGTGGAAGCCGACAAAGGCTGGATCCTGCTCGCGTTTTTCGAAGTAATCGGCGCGGGCGTTGATGCTGTTATCCAGTTCGGCCAGACGCTGCGCCGCCGGGGCCAGACGTTGATAGGCCGCACGCGCCGGCAGGTACGCCGCCTGCGCCTGGCTCAAGTCGCCGCTGGCGATTGCCTGATCAAGCGCGGTCACGGCTTTGATCAATGCGCTGCCCTGGCTGGCCAGATACACACGGAATTCCGACAACGGCCCGACGAAGGCGACCATCGACGGTTTGGCCTTGGCTGCAGCGTCGGAGGCTGCCGTCGGTGTCACGTGCAAAGTGCCGCGCGGATTACTCAGCAGGCCGCACGTGATCGCATAGTCGCCGGGTTGCAGGTTGGCGTTGATCACCTGGCTCAAGCCTGGCGCAATGTTCTCGCGCTCTTCAACCACCAGCACGCCGTCGAGGATTTCCCATTCCACCGCCCGCTCGGAACGGTTGACGATGCGGAAACTGGCGCGGCCAGCGGGTACAGTCAGTGCATTGGGCTCGCAACTGCCCGGATGAATGTTGACCACCACTTCGTCGCGGTTGTGCTGACGTTTGGCCGCGGCCAGTTGCGAGGCGTAGTAGAACAGGCCGCCGGCGGCGATCATCACGACCACCGAACCGGCCACTGCCCAGCGCAAGGCGCGGGGAGGCGAGGCCTGAGGGGTATTAGGCTTTGACATGGGTGCCCTTATTGGCTGGAAACGGAATTCGATTGCGCGGCGGGTTTGGCCGCTGGCGCCGGGAGGAAAAACATCACCAGTGCCACCACCAGGTAGATCAGATACGCGCCGAGGGTGCTGACGGTTGGCGCATCCTGGTAACCGAACATGCCGGCCAGCACCGAGCCTAGCGGGCCATCCATCGGCAGCGTCGCGCTGACGTCGAACAGCACGGTTTGCAGGTGATTCCACAGCCCGGCTTCATGCAGCGCCTGCACCGAGTTGGCGAGAATCCCGGCAGCCACGACGAGAATGAACAGCCCGGTCCATTTGAAAAAGGCCGAAAGATTCAGGCGCATGCTGCCGGTGTAGATCAGGAAGCCGACGACGATGGCCAGAATCAGGCCGAGCAGGGCACCGATCGGCGCACCCGGGCCTTCGCTTTGCTGAAACACTGCGAGCAGGAAGAACACCGTTTCCAGGCCTTCGCGAGCAACGGCGAAGAACACCATGGCGATCAGCGCGATAACCTGGTGTCTGGAAGAGGTCAGGGCTTCGTCCAGCGAGGCGTGTAGCGAATGCTTGATCGAGCGTGCGACCTTGCGCATCCAGAACACCATCGAGCTGAGAATCCCCACGGCCACCAGCCCGACGATACCTTCGAACAGTTCCTGCTGTTTTTGCGGGAACTCGGCACTGACCAGTTCCAGACCACCACCGACCAGCAGCGCCAGTGCTGCGGCGAGAAATACACCGATCCACACGGCTGGCATCCATTGGCCTCGGCCGGTCTGTTGCAGGTAGCTGGCGATAATGCCAACGATCAGCGCGGCTTCAATGCCTTCGCGCAGCATGATCAGAAAGGGAACGAGCATTCGGCATCCAGTAGGTCATTTGCAGAGTTACAAGTTGTAACATAATGAAAGTCATTCTCACATGACAATCATTGACATAAACCTGAACGCAAGCTGAACAACCTGTTTTTTGCCCCGCACAGATACCTGTGGGAGCGAGCCTGCTCGCGAAGGCGGCGTATCAGGTGACATCTCTTTGCTTGTGCCACTGTTTTCGCGAGCAGGCTCGCTCCCACAAGGGAACTGTGTCGGGTTTGGGGTAAGATGCCTGCCACTCAAAAACAACAGGAATCACCGAGTTCCATGTCGGAAAAAGACACCATCGCCGTGCAACTGGTGCGTGAAGCGCTGCTGCAAAGTTGTGCCCCGGGCGTGGCAATGGAAGAAGTCTTGGGCAAGGTCGGGATTGATCCGGCGTTGTTGCAAACCGAACACGGTCGGGTGCCTGCCTCGCAGTACGCCAAACTCTGGCGTTTGTTGGCCCGACGCGGCGATGACGAGTTTTTCGGCATGGATCCGCGCAAGCTCAAGTCGGGCAGCCTTGAGTTCCTCTGCCGCAGCGCCATGGCGCAATCGACGCTCGCGGCCAGTTTGAGCACTGGCCTGAGCTTCCTGTCATTGATGCTCGAGCGCCTGCCGGCGCAATTGCTGCACCAGCAAAGTCTGGCGGAAATCGTCCTGCTGGAGGACGACCCCGAACCTCGCCGCGCCTTCACCTATTTCACCTACTGGATGATCGTCCATGGCGTCGCCTGTTGGCTGGCGGGGCGGCGGATTCCGATTCTGGCCATTGAGTTGCGCTGCCTGGAACCGGACTTCACCGATGATTACCGGGTGATGTTCTCGGAAAACCTGCGGTTCGACCGACCGCGCACACGGATGATCTTCGCCGCCGATGTGCTGGATCTGCCGATCAAGCGCACTGCCGAGGAATTGAAACGCTTCCTGGCCCATGCACCGGCCAACATTCTGGTCAAGTACCGCGACCCGCAAAGCCTTGCCAGCCGGATCAAACAGGATTTGCGTCAGTTACCCGCGGAGCAGTGGCCGGAAACTGAAACCCTGGCGCAGCAACTGTGCATGTCCGCCTCGACATTGCGCCGGCGCTTGGCGGAGGAAGGGCAGACGTATCAAGGGCTCAAGGACAGTGTGCGCAAGGAATTGGCAATTATCTGGCTGGCGGAGCCTTCGATCAGTTTCGTCGAGATTGCCAGTCGGTTGGGATTTGCCGATGCCAGTTCGTTCTATAAGGCGTTCCGCAAATGGTCAGGGTCCAATCCCGGCCACTATCGCACGCTGATCCTCAACGAGGCGGTCTGATCCAGATCATCCGTCGCCCGGCCCGACGCCTTCGGGAGCAAGCCCCCTCCCACAGGGGAATGCATTTGAAGCTGAGGGAGCTGGTCTGTTTCCACAGGGGAGTGCATCTGAAACTGAGGGAGCTGGTCTGTTTCCACAGGGGATGCGTTTGAAACTGAGGGAGCTGGTCTGTTTCCACAGGGGATGCATTTGAAACTGAGGGAGCTGGCCTGTTTCCACTGGGGAATGCATTTGAAGCTGAGGGAGCTGGCCTGTTTCCACAGTGGAGTGCATCTCAAAACTGTGGGAGGGGGCTTGCTCCCGAAGAGGCCGCTACGGGCAGCACATTTGCCAGAGCTTGGCCAAACCAGTCAGCCACTTTGATGGCTTTGACCATTGCCCCAAACCCCGCTCAGCGCGACTATCCCTCTGTTGTTTACGGTTCCCCAACCTAATAAAAACACAGAGGGATTCTGGCAATGCGCGATTACTTGTCTGCCACCGCACAGTTCAACTATCAGCACACCGTGGATGCCGCACTCAGCGGTACGCTTCAAGCGCTCAACGCCTGCGTCGAATGTTGCGACCGCCATGCATTGCCGGGGCGCATCGCGCTGTTCTGGGAAGGGCGCGATGGCGCCAGTGCCTCGTACACCTTCAATGAATTGCAGGACAAAACCGCGCGTTTCGCCAATTTCCTCCTCGCTCAGGGCGTGCAGAAGGGCGACAAGGTCGCCGGCCTGCTGCCGCGCAACATCGAATTGCTCATCACCGTGTTCGCCACCTGGCGCATCGGCGCGGTGTATCAACCGCTGTTCACCGCGTTCGGCCCCAAGGCACTCGAACATCGCCTGAACAGTTCCGGCGCCAAAGTGGTGGTGACCGACGCGGTCAACCGGCCCAAACTTGCTGAGGTCGCCAACTGCCCGACACTGGTCACCGTCGGCGGCGCCAAGGGCCAGGGCATTGTCCGGGGCGATTTCAGTTTCTGGGCCGAACTGGCCAATTATTCCAATGCCTGCGAACCGGTGCTGCTGACCGGCGAAGACCCGTTCCTGCTGATGTTCACCTCGGGCACCACCGGTCCGTCGAAAGCGCTGTCGGTGCCGCTCAAAGCCATCGTCGCGTTCCAGAGCTACACCCGCGATGCCGTTGATCTACGCCCGCAAGATGCTTTCTGGAATGTCGCCGATCCGGGCTGGGCCTACGGCATCTATTTCGGCGTGACCGGCCCGTTGTCGATGGGCCACCCGATCACCTTCTACGATGGCCCGTTTACCCTCGAAAGCACCTGCCGGGTAATCAACAAATATGGCATCACCAATCTCACCGGCTCACCGACCGCTTATCGTCTGCTGATCGCGGGCGGTGACGAGTTCGCCAAATCGATCAAGGGCAAGCTGCGCATCGTCAGCAGCGCCGGCGAGCCGCTGAACCCGGAAGTGATCCGCTGGTTCGCCGACAACCTCGATGTGGTCATTCACGACCATTATGGCCAGACCGAACTGGGCATGGTTCTGTGCAACCACCACGGCATCGACCACCCGGTTCACATCGGCGCCGCCGGTTTCGCTTCGCCGGGCCATCGCATCGTCGTACTCGATGACCAATACAACGAACTCGGTGTCGGCCAGCCCGGCATCCTCGCCATCGACCGGCCGAAGTCGCCGATGTGCTGGTTCGGCGGTTACGAAGGCGCGCCGACCAAAGCCTTCGTCGGCGACTATTACCTGAGCGGCGACACCGTGGAATGGAACCCGGACGGCAGCATCAGCTTCGTCGGCCGCAGCGACGATGTGATCACCACATCCGGCTATCGCGTCGGCCCGTTCGACGTCGAAAGCGCGCTGATTGAACACCCGGCTGTGGTCGAGGCGGCGGTGGTCGGCAAACCGGACCCGGAACGCACCGAACTGGTCAAAGCCTTCGTCGTGCTCAGCGCGCAATACCGCGCTGCGCCGGAGCTGGCCGAAGAACTGCGCCAGCACGTGCGCAAGCGTCTCGCCGCGCATTCTTACCCGCGTGAAATCGAATTTGTCAGCGAATTGCCCAAAACCCCAAGTGGCAAATTGCAGCGCTTTATCTTGCGCAACCAGGAAATCGCCAAGGCTCAAGAGGCCGCGGTGAAAAACGTTTCAGCTTGAATCCAGGAAAAACAGTCATGCAGATCGAGAACAAGGTTTTTATCGTCACCGGCGGCGCCTCCGGCCTCGGTGCGGCCACCGCTGAATTGCTGGTGAATGCCGGCGCCAAAGTGATGCTGGTGGACATGAACGCCGATGCGGTGGCCGCTCAGGCCCAGCGTCTGGGCGCGCAAAGCGTCGTCGCCGACATCAGCAACGAAGCCGCCGCCGAAGCCGCTGTGCAAGCGACTGTCCAGGCGTTCGGTAGCCTCAACGGTCTGGTCAACTGCGCCGGCATCGTCCGTGGCGAAAAAATCCTCGGCAAAAACGGCCCGCACGCACTGGCCAGTTTTGCTCAGGTGATCAACGTCAACCTCATTGGCAGCTTCAACATGCTGCGTCTGGCCGCTGCGGCCATCGCCGAAAGCGAAGCCAATGCCGACGGCGAGCGCGGCGTGATCATCAACACCGCCTCGGTGGCGGCGTTCGACGGTCAGATTGGCCAGGCAGCCTACTCGGCGTCGAAAGGTGCCATCGCCAGCCTGACCCTGCCGGCCGCCCGTGAGCTGGCACGTTTCGGCATCCGCGTAATGACCATCGCCCCGGGCATTTTCGAAACCCCGATGATGGCCGGCATGACCCCGGAAGTGCGCGACTCGCTGGCGGCCGGCGTACCGTTCCCGCCGCGCCTGGGCAAGCCTGCCGAATACGCTGCGCTGGTTCGGCATATCATCGAAAACAGCATGCTCAACGGTGAGGTGATCCGTCTCGACGGTGCCTTGCGCATGGCCGCCAAGTAAGGAGGATTTGTCATGACTATTTCCAACGATCCGATTGTCATCGTCAGCGCCGTTCGCACGCCGATGGGCGGCTTTCAGGGCGAACTGAAAAGCCTCACCGCGCCTCAGCTTGGCGCTGCCGCCATCAAAGCGGCGGTTGAACGCGCCGGTGTTGCCAGCGATTCGGTTGATGAAGTGCTGCTCGGTTGTGTACTACCCGCTGGCCTTGGTCAGGCGCCGGCACGGCAAGCGGCCCTGGGCGCCGGTCTGGATAAATCGACGCGCTGCACCACGGTCAACAAGATGTGCGGCTCGGGCATGGAAACCACCATTCTGGCCCACGACATGCTGATCGCCGGCAGCGCCGACGTGGTGATCGCCGGTGGTATGGAAAGCATGTCCAACTCACCGTATCTGCTGGATCGTGCCCGCGCCGGCTATCGCATGGGCCACGGCCGTGTGCTCGATTCGATGTTCCTCGACGGCCTCGAAGACGCCTACGACAAGGGTCGGCTGATGGGCACTTTCGCCGAAGATTGCGCCGAAACCAACCATTTCAGCCGCGAAGCGCAGGACGCGTTTGCCATCGCCTCGACCACCCGCGCTCAGCAGGCGATCAAGGACGGCAGCTTCAAGGACGAAATCGTCCCGCTGACCGTAACCGTCGGTAAAGAGCAGGTACTGATCAGCCATGATGAACAGCCGCCGAAGGCCAAACTGGACAAGATTGCCTCGCTGAAACCGGCGTTCCGCGAAGGTGGCACGGTGACGGCGGCGAACTCCAGTTCGATCTCCGACGGCGCAGCGGCGCTGGTGCTGATGCGTCAGTCGCAGGCGCAAAAACTCGGTCTGAAACCACTGGCGGTGATCCATGGCCACGCCGCGTTTGCAGATACCCCGGGCCTGTTCCCGGTGGCGCCAATTGGTGCGATCAAGAAGCTGATCAAGAAAACCGGTTGGTCGCTGGGCGACGTTGATCTGTTCGAGGTTAACGAAGCGTTTGCTGTGGTCGGTATGGCGGCGATGACTCACCTGGAAATTCCTCACGACAAGCTCAATGTGCACGGCGGCGCTTGTGCCTTGGGCCATCCGATCGGCGCCTCGGGCGCAAGGATTGTGGTGACACTGCTCTCGGCCCTGCGCCAAAGAAAGTTGAAACGCGGGATTGCGGCGATCTGCATTGGCGGCGGTGAGGCAACGGCCATGGCCGTGGAATGCCTCTACTGAACACGCTCTGATCCCTGTGGGAGGGGGCTTGCTCCCGAAGAGGCCGTGTCAGTCACATTACTTCTGAATGACACACCGCTTTCGGGAGCAAGCCCCCTCCCACAGGGGATTGTGTTGTAACCCGGATTTAAGGATTCACCATGATTCCCAACGAAGACCAAACCCAGATCCGCGACATGGCCCGGCAGTTTGCCGAGGAACGCCTGAAGCCGTTCGCCGCCGAGTGGGATCGCGAGCACCGCTTCCCGAAAGAGGCCATCGGCGAGATGGCCGAGTTGGGCTTCTTCGGCATGCTCGTGCCGGAGCAGTGGGGCGGGTGTGACACCGGCTACCTGGCCTACGCCATGGCCCTGGAAGAAATCGCCGCTGGCGACGGTGCTTGCTCGACCATCATGAGCGTGCACAACTCGGTGGGTTGCGTGCCGATCCTCAAGTTCGGCAATGACGACCAACGCGACCGGTTCCTCAAGCCGCTGGCCAGCGGCGCGATGCTCGGCGCGTTTGCCCTCACCGAACCACAAGCCGGTTCCGATGCCAGCAGCCTGAAAACCCGCGCTCGTCTAGAAGGCGATCACTACGTGCTCAATGGCTGCAAACAGTTCATCACCTCCGGGCAAAACGCCGGAATCGTGATCGTGTTTGCCGTGACCGACCCGAGTGCCGGCAAACGCGGGATCAGCGCGTTTATCGTGCCGACCGATTCGCCGGGCTACAAGGTCGCTCGCGTCGAAGACAAACTCGGCCAGCACGCCTCGGACACCTGCCAGATCCTCTTCGAAGACGTCAAAGTCCCGGTGGCCAACCGATTGGGCGAGGAGGGCGAAGGTTACAAGATTGCACTGGCCAACCTTGAAGGCGGGCGCGTCGGCATCGCCTCGCAAGCGGTGGGCATGGCCCGCGCCGCGTTCGAAGCGGCGCGTGACTACGCCCGTGAGCGTGACACCTTTGGCAAGCCGATCATTGAGCACCAGGCTGTGGCTTTTCGTTTGGCCGACATGGCCACGCAAATCGCCGTCGCCCGGCAGATGGTGCATTACGCAGCGGCCCTGCGTGACAGCGGCCAACCGGCGTTGGTCGAGGCTTCCATGGCCAAGCTGTTTGCCTCGGAAATGGCCGAGAAGGTCTGCTCGATGGCGTTGCAAACCCTTGGCGGTTACGGTTACCTCAACGACTTCCCGCTGGAGCGCATCTACCGCGACGTGCGTGTCTGCCAGATCTATGAAGGCACCAGTGATATTCAGCGCATGGTTATTTCGCGCAATCTTTGAGAAGGAATTTTGTTCATGACTTACGAAACGATTCTGCTGGAAACCCACGGCCGCGTTGGCCTGATCACCCTCAACCGGCCGCAGGCGCTGAACGCCCTGAATGCGCAACTGGTCAGCGAAGTGAACGCCGCGCTTGATGGTCTGGAGGCCGATGCGAATATCGGTTGCATCGTCATCACCGGTTCAAAAAAAGCCTTCGCTGCCGGTGCCGACATCAAGGAAATGGCCGACCTGACTTACCCGCAGATCTACATGGATGATCTGTTCAGCGACAGCGACCGTGTGGCCAACCGCCGTAAGCCGATCATCGCTGCAGTCAACGGCTTCGCCCTGGGTGGCGGCTGTGAGCTGGCGTTGATGTGCGACTTCATTCTGGCCGGCGACAACGCCAAATTCGGCCAGCCGGAAATCAACCTCGGCGTCTTGCCGGGCATGGGCGGCACCCAGCGCCTGACCCGTGCGGTGGGCAAGGCCAAGGCCATGGAAATGTGCTTGAGCGGGCGCTTGATTGATGCGGTGGAAGCCGAACGTTGTGGCATCGTCGCGCGGATCGTACCGAGTGATGAATTGCTCGATGAAGCGCTGAAGGTGGCCGCAGTAATCGCTAGCAAGTCGCTGCCGATTGCGATGATGGTCAAGGAAAGCGTCAACCGTGCGTTCGAGGTCAATTTGACGGAAGGCGTGCGCTTCGAGCGCCGGGTGTTCCATGCGGCGTTTGCCACGCAGGATCAGAAGGAAGGCATGGCGGCGTTTGTGGCCAAGCGTGCGCCGGAGTTTACCGGTAAGTGATGCGTCGCCCCGGCTGACGCCTTCGCGAGCAGGCTCGCTCCCACATTGGTTCTGCGTTGTACGCAAATCTCCTGTGGGAGCGAGCCTGCTCGCGAAGCTTTTGAGGCCAGATCAAAAGATCATAGCCTCGTTCCACTCGACAGCTCCTTCAGGGTTAGAGCTGGTAGTTTTTCAGTTCGCGGGCAATCACCATCCGCTGAATCTCGCTCGACCCTTCATAGATCTGGGTAATCCGCGCATCGCGGTAGTATTTCTCGACTGGATAGTCCTCCAGATACCCATACCCGCCATGAATCTGAATCGCTGACGAACAGACCTTTTCGGCCATTTCCGAGGCGAACAATTTGGCCTGCGAAGCCTCCGACAAACACGGCTTGCCCGCCGTGCGCAGCCGCGCCGCGTGCAGGATCATCAGTCTCGCTGCGTTCAATTGCATGTGCATGTCGGCCAGCAGATTGGCGATGCTCTGGTGTTCGTTGATCGGCTTGCCGAACTGCACCCGATCACGGGAATACGCCAGCGCCGCTTCAAACGCCGCACGGGCGATGCCCAACGCTTGCGCGGCAATGCCGATGCGTCCGCCTTCAAGGTTGGACAGGGCAATGGCCAAGCCTTTGCCGCGTTCACCCAGCAGGTTGGCCTCGGGAATGCTGCAGTTGTTCAGCGTCACCGCGCAGGTGTCGGAGGCGCGGATGCCCATCTTGTGTTCGGTGCGATCAACGATGAAACCTGGGGTGTTGGTCGGCACCAGAAACGCGGAAATGCCTTTCTTGCCCAGATCCGGATCGGTCACCGCAAACACGATCGCCAGTTTCGCTCGTTTGCCGTTGCTGACAAATTGCTTGGCGCCGTTGATCACCCATTGGCCGTCACGCAGTTCGGCGCGGGTGCGCAGGTTGTGTGCTTCGGAGCCGGCCTGGGGTTCGGTCAGGCAAAAGCAACCGATGGTTTGGCCGCTGGCCAGATCCGCCAGCCAGGTTTGTTTCTGTGCTTCACTGCCGTAGTTGAGCACCGGGCCGCAGCCAACGGAGTTGTGGATGCTCATGAACGCACCGGTCGCACCATCACCGGCGGAAATCTCTTCCACCGCCAGCGCATAGGCTACGTAGTCGACGTAAGTGCCGCCCCATTCTTCAGGGACGACCATGCCCAGCAGACCCAGTTCACCCATCTTTGACACCAGGGCGTCATCGATCCACCCGGCCTTTTCCCAGGCTTGCGCATGGGGCGCGATTTCGCCACGGGCAAAGTCCCGGGCCATGTCGCGGATCATCACTTGCTCTTCAGTCAGTTCGAGATCGTGCATGGCTCAGCTCCCGCTCTCATCAAGCCCGTGGAAGAAACTCGCGACGTGGCTTGCGTCCAGTGCAGCGAGGGTGGGCGGGTTCCAGCGAGGTGTCTTGTCTTTGTCGATCAGCAGGGCGCGCACGCCTTCGATCAAATCGCCACGGGCGAACCATTGGAGATCCAGGTGCAGCTCCAGAGCGAAGCAATGTTCCAGGCTCAGATGCCGGCCACGACGGAGCATTTCCAGGGTCACGGCCATGGCTAATGGCGAACGGGTTTGCAGCAGGTCAGCGGTGCTGGTCGCCCATTGGTGGCTGTCGGCAACGGTCACCTCGCGCAGTTGTTCGACCATGCTCGGCACGTCCGGCAGCGCGAAGAAATGGTCGATGGCCGGGCGCAAGGCTTGGAGCGGCGCATCGGGCAGCGTTTGTACCGCGTGTTTGGCCAGCAGGTTTTGCAAGGTCTTGAGCGGCGTGTCCTGCCATTCCATCTGGTCGAGTTTTTCATCGAGCAGTGCCAACTTACTGCTGTCCAGATACCAGTCAGCCAGTCCGCAATACAGCGCATCGGCGGCGCGAATCTGCACACCGCTGACGCCCAGATAAATCCCCAGCTCACCGGGAATGCGCGGCAGGAAATAGCTGCCGCCGACGTCCGGGAAATAACCGATGGCCACTTCCGGCATCGCCAGACGGCTTTTCTCGGTGACCACGCGCAGATCGGCGCCTTGCACCAGCCCCATGCCGCCGCCGAGGACAAAGCCGTCCATCAAGGCCAGCACCGGTTTGCGGTAGTGGTGAATCGTCAGGTCGAGGGCGTATTCCTCGACGAAAAAATCTTCGTGCAGCGTGTCGCCGCTCTTGTAACTGTCGTAGAGCGAACGAATGTCGCCGCCAGCGCAAAAGGCTTTTTCACCGGCACCGCGCAGCACCACTGCGTGGACATGGGTGTCGGTAGCCCAGGCGTCGAGCTGCTGTTGCAGCAGGCGAACCATGTCGAGGGTAATGGCGTTGAGGCCGGTGGGGCGGTTGAGGGTCAGGTGACCGATGTGGTTGCGAACCTCGGCCAGCACTTCGTGTTGCGTGGCATCCATGGACTGAGTCCGCGGGGATGAAGCCTGAGCAGTCATCACTAACTCCCTGCTTTTATTGTCTTTATTTGAGAAGCTCGCGCGCGAGCGTTAGCCGATCGTAGCAGTGCAAATTTGCCGTGTACAACCGGGATATTCGCAGGGGGAGTTTGCGTTTTTACCTTGGTCGAAAATGTGTGCGCTCCTACACGGGTTCAGGTGAAGGTTTGGGTAATGCTGCGCCGTTTTGCGTGCCGTTCGCTGGCGTGGATCAGTTGTTCGAGGTCTTCGGGAGTGACGTCGATGAAGGCTTCCATGTCGGCCAGGGCCCGTTTCAGGTCTTCGGCGGTGATAGCCTGAGTGTCGACCGGGGCAACCGCCGGCGCAGGTTCGGCGGGACGTTTTGGATAGCGAATGCGCGTCAGGTTGTTGTAGGCCAGCGCGCTGGCAAGCATGCACGCGGCGCCGAGCATCACCGGCGCCATGGCTTGCCAGTCCAGGGCGATGGTTGCGGGGTCGGCGAGAACCAACGTCAATGCCAAAGCTCCCGCCGGCGGGTGCAGACAACGCAGCCAGCACATCAGGATCAAGGCCATGCCCGCCGCCAGACAGGCGCTGCCGAGGGTTCGGCCGAGCACATGGGCGACCAGCAACGCCATGACGCCGGCACACAGATAACCACCGAGAATCGACCATGGCTGGGCGAGGGCGCCGGAGGACACGGCAAACAGCAACACTGCCGATGCACCCAGCGGCCCGATCAGGTGATAAGCCACCTCGTGACCAAACACCTGAGCGCACAGCCACACACTGAACAACGTGCCCAATGCCATGCCGATTGCGGCGCGGCTCCATTCGGTGGGGCGAGTGTTGATGGCGGCGGGCAACCAGCGAGCGAGCATGTAAAAACGATCCTGTAAAAAATGGCGGGCAAAAAAAAGGACTTGTCCGGCAATCCGGAAAGCCCTCGAAACGTTCCAACTATTGGGGGAGGAACGCGCACAGTGTGCCGATCTATCTCGATGCTGACAAATTCATATTAATGCAGTTTGAGTGCATTATTTTTGAATTGAAGCAACCCTTCGTCCGCTGACGAAACACAAGTACCCGCCTAATGCGGCGAGCGCACTCAGGGCATAAAACATGCTCGGCGCCGGTGTGTGCATCAGTAGAAACCTACACATCACCGGGCTCGCTGCACCGCCCAGCGCCGCCAGGTTCTGCGCGCCGTAATAACTGCCACGCAGTTCCTCCGGGGCGAGGGTGTCAACGAAAAGGAAATCCGCCGGGTAAATGATCATCTCGCCGAGGGTGAAGATAAACATCGCCACACACCAGCCAATCAGGCTGTCGGCGAAGCTGAAGCCGATCAGCCCGACGATGAACAGCGCCGTGCCCCCGGCAATCCAGTGTCGCAGGTGCTCGCGCTTGAGCAAGCGGCCGATCTGGTACTGCAGCAAAATCACCGTGATCGCGTTGCAGGCAAGCAGCGCGGCCATGGTGTCCAGTGTTTGTTGCTGGGTGTGCGTCACTAGCAGGTATTGCGACAGGTACAAAGTGAAGCGTCCGTGCACCAGTGTGCTGAGCAGGCAACCGAGGACGAACAGGATCATCGTGCGGTCGTTTTTCAGGATGATCAGCGTCTTCAGAAAGCTTTGCGGTTGGCCGACCGTGCTTATCGGGCGCACCTCTCTGGTAGCGCCGAGCAGCAGGAAAATGCTGCCGATGGCAATCGCCCCGGCGACGATAAAAGGGGCTGACGGTTGCACCCCGGCAATCACCACGCCAATCATCGGGCCGACGGCGTAACCGATGTTGGTCAGCGTGTAATTCAGGGAAAACGCCTTGACCCGTTGGCCCAATGGCAGATTTTCGCTGAGGATCGCCTTGGAGCAGATCAGGAACAGCGCCGACGCGGTTTCGCTGATGATCAGCACCAGCGTGACCAGGTACAGGTCCTGCGCGAAGGTCAGGAGGATCAGACCGATGCCGCTCGACAGCATGGTCAGAATCAGCAACCGGCGTTTATCCAGCTTATCGATGATGTAGCCACCATACAGCGACAGCAGCGTCGCGGTGAACACCGCAACCCCCAACAACAGGCCGACATCTTGTGGGTCAAGTCCGAGTTTGTTGCTGAGGAACAAGGTCAGCAGCGGGCTGATCAGGGCGCGGCTGATGACGACGGTCAGCGAGCTGATCATCAACCGGCGAATGAGGCGCGAATAGGTGGCCACGAAAAGGTCAATGTCCTTATTTCAAAATGCGCGAGCGGGCGTGGTCAGTGTCACGGCGCGCAACAGTCTGCTACGCGCGAATTCAACGGCCACTGATACAGTCAGAGCCCTTGTTGCAAAGCCGGATCATCAGGATTCATCTGCTCCAGCTGGGCCAACAGAATCTGCACGTTCTGCAATTGCCCGCTTTCCTTCCAATAGTTGATCAGCAACACCCGCGCCTTGCGGTCGGCGGGATGGCGCTGAACGATCTCCTGCAACTGCTTCTGCGCCGCCTCCAGCTCTTCGGCGCCGTGCAGGGTGGTGGCAAGGTCGTAGCGGTAATCCTTGTTGTCCGGCTCCAGTTCCACGGCTTTGGACAAGCCGAGCAGGGCATATTCGCGTTGCCCGTGATGCAGCAGCCACAAACCCAGAGCATGTTGCAGATAAGCAGAGTCTGGCTGCGCTTTAAGCTGTTGCGCGAGCAACTGTCGGGCGGCATCGCTCTGACCCTGGCGATCAAGCACATCGATCTGCATCACCAGCGCCGGCAAGTTGCCGGGTTCCAGACGCAGGGTATTGTCCAGCGCAGTCTGCGCCTCTTTGAGTTCGGCGTTATGCAGATGCAGACGGGCCAATTGCGCGTAGGTGGCGGCGCTTTCGGGTTCGCCTTTGAGCGCCTGTTCCCAGCCATCGATCGCTTGCTGCAACGGTGCGAAATACAGGCCCAGCTCATCTGGCGTCAGGCCGAGTAATGCGTTGATCGCGGCAAAGCGCACGGTTTGCTCTTCGTCGTCGAGCAACGGCCCGAGCAACAGGCTGCGTTGCCCGCCCGGTACCAATCCGACAATGCTTTTGATGGCTGCCAGGCGCACTTCGGGGGCTTCGTTGAGCAGGTCGGCGTCCGCCAGTTTCAGGGCTTGCGGGCTCGGATAATTAAGCAGTTCGGCATGCAGCCAGATCCGCCGTTTGACCGACAGGTCGGGACGGCCCAATTGCTGATACAACTGACGCGCCGCGCCCGGTTGCCCGGCACGAGCGGCGGCCAGCGCTTCGCTGTAGCCGTGTTTGATCGCCTCGGGGACCACGGGTGCGGTGCTGCGCAGGGACAACCAGCCGATGAGTATGACGAGTACGAGGCCAAGGCTGATAAACAGATAGCGGCGCGATTGAGGCATGCAGATTTCCGGAAGCTTTCGTACTGGAGCAGAGCAGCAAGCTTCGGTCAGCTCGGGCCCTGAGTCAAACCCTGTGCATGCGAAACGCCCTACAAACTGCGTCGACTCTGTGAACCTCCATGCTTCGATGCAGTGTCTACGCTTGGTGAAGTTGTTTCGACGAGTGCGCCCATGCAAGCCCTGTTGATTTATTTCAAGGCAGTGATTCATCCCGGTCAGGCCATCCTGCTGTTTGCCCTGCGTACCATTGTGGCGGGGTTGCTCACCCTGTACCTGGCGTTTGTGTTCGATCTTGATCAGCCCAAGTGGTCGATCATGGCCGTCGTCATTGTCAGTCAGCCGCTCGCCGGGATGGCACTGGCGCGCAGTTTTGGTCAGGTGATCGGCACTACCCTGGGCGCGGCGGTAGCGGTATTGATCATGGCGATATTTCCCCAGGCACCTTTGCCGTTCATTACCACGCTGGCACTGTGGCTGGGGCTGTGCACGGCCGGCGGTACGTTGCTGCGCTACACCAGCTCTCAAGCGTTTGTGCTCAGCGGGTATACGGCGGTGGTAGTGGCATTACTGGCAATTCCCGATCAGGACGGCACGTTTCTGCTGGCCGTCACCCGTGTTACCGAAACCTTGCTGGCCGTGGCGTGTGTCTGCGTGGTCAGCCTGCTTACGGCGCGCCCGCAAGCCGTTGCCACGGGTTACTTCGCCAAAGTCGATCAGGTGATCAAACTGGCGGCCAGCCATGCCGCTGCTGTGCTGCGCACGGAGGAAAGTGAAGACGATTTCCAGCGTCGACAAATGCGCTTGCTCGCTGAAATCAGTGCTCTGGAGGGTTTACGTCGGCATTTGTACTTCGATGCGCCACGTTTGCGCAGCGCCAATAACCTGGTGCTGTTGTTGGGTAATCAACTGATGCTGCTGACCTCGCGCCTGACCGCTTTACGGCATCAGCGTGAACTGCTGACTGAGCGCTGGGAGGGCGATCTGCCGCCGGACATCCAGCGTCTGCGGGCCGAGGAACTGGCACTGTTCGACCTGTTGGCGGAGCAGGGCAGGTCGCTGCCTGCGGCGTCGCGCCATCAATTTTTCACGCTGCAGCAGCAGTTCGAGGCGCTGGCTTACGAGGCCGAGCAACTGACCGAAGACATGAGCGCCACCCTGCGTTCACTGGCCTGGGCATTGCGCTGGGAACAGGCGCGGCTGTTGCAGCAATTCGAACAGATTCTGGAATTGAGCGAGGCCATACAGGAAGGGCGCGAGGCCAGTTGCCTTTACCGCGGGCAGTCCAATCCTTTGCATCTGGATTTCACGCTGGCCTCGATGAACGCAATCCGCGCCTTTACCGCGTTGCTGGTTGCCGGCTTGATCTGGATCGAAACCGCTTGGGACGGTGCACGGGGCGGGATGATTCTGGTGGGGATTCTCTGTTCGCTCATGGCGACCTTCCCGCGACCGTTGATGGCCGCGCAGAGTTACGCTCGCGGGTTGGGGCTGGCCCTCGTGGTATCGGCGTTCTATCAGTTCATGCTGGTGCCGGCGATCAGTGATTTCGAGCTATTGGCCTTGCTTCTTGCACCGTTGCTCTATGTGATCGCGGTCGGCATCGCGAACCCGGCTACAGCGGGAATCGGCATGGGGCTGGGGTTGTCGAGTTTTCTCCTGCTCGGCCCGCAGAATGTCGGCACCGGACAGAACACCGCGATTCAATGGTTCGAGTTCGCTGGTGCGTATGTCAGCGCGGCGATGCTGGCGCTGATGGTCTATGCGTGGATTTTTCCGTTCCGGCCGGCATGGCGCATTCGTCGTCTCTATAACGAAGCGCGGGAGCAGGTCTACCAACTGACCAAGGCGCCGGCCACCGATGAACAACAATTTGCCTTCGAAAGCCGCATGGTCGATCGCCTGACCAGCATGCTGGGCTTGCTGCCTGCCGTGGATGACCGCCCCACGCAGCAACTGTATGAAGTCAGTCTGGCCTGCGTGGCACTGGGTGTGGCGATGCATCAGCTCAGGCAACAGGCGCAGAACAATGCGCTGTTGACGGACGTTTACAGTCAACGCTTGTCCTCGGCGTTACGCAGGACCGGACGCCTTGTGGCAGGGCGTCAGGGCGCGCAACTGGCGCCGGTGCTCGCGGCCCTTAATACACTGGGCGATGAGCTGGATGATCTGCACGTCGCCAGCCATGAACATCTATGGGCGGTGTTTCGCATGCGTGTGGCCCTGCTGATTGTCGTGTCATTCCTCGAACGCCACGGCGAACACCTGCAACACAATACCCCCGTAGGAGAACCGGCCCTTGCCCATTGATTTCGAGATTGGTGGCGTTTATCTGCCGCCCATTGCCCAGGCCTTGCTGCTGGCCATACCGATTTTCATGCTGTTGGACGGGTGCTTGCGGCGCTTGGGTGTGTTGCGTCTGGTCTGGCACGAAGCGCTGTTCGAAGGCGCGCTGTATGCCTGCGTCTGTGCCGCGCTGATTTTGTTGATGGGAGCCTGATGCCTTGAAAGTATTAATCGCTCGATCGATGACCCTGGCAGTGGTGCTGCTGGCCCTCGTGCTCGGCTGGTTTGCCTGGGAGCATTACACCCGTGCACCGTGGACTCGAGACGCTCGGATCAGGGCGGATGTGGTGACGCTGTCGGCGGATGTTTCGGGGCGCATCGTCAGCCTCGCGGTGCAGGACAACCAGCATGTCGACAAAGGCCAGTTGCTGATGGAGATCGACCCGGCGCGCTACCAATTGGCGGTAGAGCATTCGCGGCGCTCGGTTGAGGTGGCGAAGGCGACGCTGGGGCAGTCGCAAGCCGCGATCGTTGCCAGTGAAGCTCTGCTCAAGCAGCGCCAGAGCGAAGAGCGGCGCCGGCGTACGCTCAAGCAGGGGTTTGCGATCTCCGGCGAAGAATGGGAGAAATCCAGTACCGACGTGGCTGTGGCTCAGGCGGATCTGTTGCGCAATCAAGCCAACCTCGGACTGGCCGAGGCCAATGTGCAATTGGCGATTGCCGCACTGACCCAGGCTGAACTGGATCTGCAGCGTACCCGCGTCGAATCCCCGGTCAGTGGCTACGTGACCAATCTGCTGACACGCCAGGGCGATTACGCCGTGGCCGGTGGCGCCTTGTTGGCACTGGTGGACAGCGATTCGTTCTACGTCAGTGGCTATTTTGAAGAAACCAAGTTGCCGCGCATCGAGGAGGGCGATCGAGTGCGCATTCAATTGATGAGCGGGGAAACCTTCGGCGGCGCGGTGCAGAGCATCGCCTTCGCTATTGCTGACCGGGAGAACGCACAGGGCAGTCGACTGCTGGCCAACATCAACCCGAGCTACACTTGGGTGAAACTGGCGCAGCGGGTGCCGGTGCGGATCGAGATTGACAAGGACTACGCCGGCAAAAACCGCCTGCGCGCCGGTACAACCGCCACCGTCAGTGTTCTGGAGGCACAAAAAAGCCCCGCGACCGAATGATACGCGGGGCAAAAAATTGGTTGGTTGCGGCCAACCAAAGGAGCTCTTTAACAACCTTTACTGACTGGCGACCTGCTCCGGTTGCCAGCCACCACCCAGGGCCTTGTAGATTGCGACAACGCCGCGATACAGATCGACTTCGGCCTGGGCCTGACTGTCTTCGGCGTTCAACCGTTCACGCTGCGCGTCGAGCAATACGAGGAAGTCCGTGGTGCCTTCGCGATAGCGAATCTCGGCCAGATCGGCAGCCTTGCGGCTCGATTCACTCTGACGGATCAGCGAGATCAACCGTTGCTGCCGTTTGCCGTAGTCGCTGAAGGCGTTTTCCGACTCTTCCAGTGCCAGCAGCACTTGTTGCTCGTAGGTCGCCAGCGCGCCCTCGGCGTCCGCATCGGCACCGCGCAAACGCGCCCGCACGCTGCCAAGGTCGAACGCCGCCCAGGTGATGCTCGGGCCCAGTGCCCAGGCATTGGCTGCCGATGAACCGATCTGCGAACCACGTCCGGCGGTCCAGCCCAGAAAACCACTGAGACTGACCCGAGGGAACAGGTCCGCTTTGGCCACACCAATACGTGCCGTGGCAGAGGCCAGTTGGCGTTCGGCACTGAGGATGTCCGGCCGACGTTGCAACAGTTCGCCCGGATTACCGATAGGCAGAGCCTTGGCAATCGCCGGCAAGTCTTTAGAACTCAGGTCCACCGTCAGCTTGTCCGGGCGTTCACCCAGCAGGGTGGCGATGCGGTTTTTCTGCCGAACCTGCTCTGCCTGCAATTGCGGCACGCTGGCTTCAACCGAAGCCAGGCGCGCGTCGGCACGTTCGACATCGAGCTGATCGCCAACGCCGGCATCACGCAGGCTGATGGTGATCTTGCGCGACTCCTGCTGGTTGTTCAGGTTGGCCACGGCGATCTTCTCGCGCAGTTGCGCACCACGCAGTTGACCGTAAGCGTCCACCAGTTCGGCAATCATGGTGACTTGCAGTTGGTAAAGATCAGCTTCGGCGGCCTGCTGGTCGGCGTCGCTGGCTTCCAGATTGCGCTGGATACGGCCAAACAAGTCCAGTTCCCAGGCCATGTCCAGACCCAGGTCATAGCGTTCGCTATTGACCCGGTTGGTGGTCTGGCCGGGGATCTGGCCCTTGGCCAGATCACTGCTGGCGCGGCTGGTGATGGTCGGCATCGCATCGTTGCTGGCGTCGTCGCGGATGGCGCGGGCGGCTTTCCAGCGGGCGAACGCAACACGCAGTTCACGGTTGCCTTGCAGCGATTGCGTCACCAACTGGCTGAGGGTCGGATCATCAAATTGCTGCCACCAGATGCCTTCGAACTTCGACCGGTCAAAGTTCTTCTGTCCGTTGGCACCGTCGGTGGCGGTCGTGATGTTGGCCGCCTCCGTCGCTGGGGTCTTGTAGTCGGGGCCGACGGCGCAGGCACTCAGGGCCAGCACCAGCAGACTCGGCAGGAAGACTTTCAGACTCATTGTTGCGCCTCCAGTTTCAGGGCTTTTGCCGCTTTGCGGGCTTCACCGCGTTCGACAAAGTTACGGATCAGTACGTAGAACACTGGCGTCAACAGCAGACCGAAGAAGGTCACCCCGAGCATCCCGGAGAACACCGCCACACCCATGGCGTGACGCATCTCGGCACCGGCACCGCTGGAGAACACCAGTGGCACCACACCCATGATGAACGCGAAGGAGGTCATCAGGATCGGCCGCAGACGCAGACGGCAGGCTTCCAGCACCGCAGCGAGCGGGTCGAGGCCTTCTTCCTGTTTATCCTTGGCGAATTCGACGATCAGAATCGCGTTCTTACACGCAAGCCCCACCAGTACGATCAAACCGATCTGGGTGAAGATGTTGTTGTCACCGCCCGAGATGATCACCCCGGTGATGGCCGACAGCAGGGTCATCGGTACGATCAGGATTACCGCCAGTGGCAGGCTCCAGCTTTCGTATTGAGCAGCGAGTACCAGGAACGCCAGCAGTACGCACAGAGGGAACACGAACAGCGCGGTGTTGCCGGACAGAATCTGCTGGTACGTCAGGTCGGTCCACTCGTAGGTCATGCCGTTCGGAAGTTCTTCCTTGAGCAGTTTCTCGATGGCTTTTTCCGCCTGGCCGGAGCTGTAGCCGGGGGCTGCTGCACCGTTGATTTCTGCGGTGATAAAACCGTTGTAGTGCATGACGCGATCGGGGCCCGAGGTGTCGCTGACCTTGATGAAGGTCGCCAGCGGGATCATTTCGCCTTTGTTGTTGCGCACTTTCAGCTGGCCGATCTGGTCGGATTCGAGGCGGAACTGTTGCTCGGCCTGAACGTTGACCTGATAGGTACGGCCGAAACGGTTGAAGTCGTTGGCATACAGCGAACCCAGATAGATCTGCAGGGTGTCGAAGATGTCACTGACGGCCACGCCATGGGTCTTGGCTTTTTCCCGGTCGATAGCGGCATCGACCTGCGGCACGTTCACGGTGTAGCTGGTGAACAGGCCGGCCAGTTCCGGTACGTTGTGGCTTTTGTTGATGATGTTCATGGTTTCTTTGTACAGCTCGTCGTAGCCCAGGTTGCCCCGGTCTTCGATTTGCAGACGGAAACCACCAATGGTGCCCAGCCCTTGTACCGGCGGGGGCGGGAAGATCGCCATGTACGCTTCTTGAATGTTCGCGTACTGGCCGTTCAGGGCGCCGGCAATCGCACCGGCGGACATGCTCGGATCTTTACGTTCGTCGAACGGTTTCAGGGTCACGAACACGATGCCGGCGTTCGGGCTGTTGGTGAAGCCGTTAATCGACAGGCCCGGGAACGCGACGGCACTTTCCACGCCTGGTTGTTTCAGGGCGAGGTCGGACATGCGCTTGATCACATCTTCGGTGCGATCCAGGCTCGAAGCGTCCGGCAATTGCGCGAAGGCCACCAGGTATTGCTTGTCCTGGCCGGGGACGAAACCGGTCGGGGTGCTGGAGAAACCGAAGAAGGTCAGTACCATCAGCCCTGCATACAGCAGCAGAGCAATGCCGCTGCTGCGGATAACCCGGCGCACGGTGCCGACGTAGCCATGGCTGGCCCGATCAAAGAAGCGGTTGAACGGACGGAACAACCAGCCACCGAAGAGCTTGTCGAGCACCTTGGAGACGCGGTCTTTTGGCGCGTCATGGCTTCTCAGCAACACAGCGGCCAGTGCTGGCGACAGAGTCAGCGAGTTGAACGCCGAGATCACCGTCGAGATGGCAATCGTCAGTGCGAACTGCTTGTAGAACTGGCCGGTGAGACCGGAAATGAATGCCGCCGGAATAAATACCGCACACAGCACCAGTGCCGTGGCAACGATCGGGCCGGTCACTTCACGCATGGCGCGCTTGGTGGCTTCGACCGGTGTCAAACCGAGTTCGATGTTCCGTTCGACGTTCTCCACCACCACGATGGCGTCGTCCACCACAATACCGATGGCCAACACCAGGCCGAACAGTGACAAGGCGTTGAGCGAGAAGCCGAACAGGTGCATGACTGCAAACGTACCGATCAACGATACCGGCACCGCCACCAATGGAATGATCGAGGCACGCCAGGTCTGCAGGAACAGGATCACCACCAGCACCACGAGGATCAAGGCTTCGAAGAGGGTGTGAACCACTGCCTCGATCGAGCCGCGTACAAAGATCGTCGGGTCATAGACGATGCTGTAGTCCATGCCTTGCGGGAAGCCTTTCTTCAACTCGTCCATCTTCGCCCGGACTTCGTTCGAGATGTCGATGGCGTTGGAGCCTGGACGCTGGAAGATCGGGATCGCTACAGCGGGCTGGTTGTTCAGTAACGAGCGCAGGGCGTATTGACTGGAGCCCAGTTCAACGCGAGCAATGTCTTTGAGGCGAGTGATTTCACCGTTGTCGCCTGCGCGAATGATGATGTTCTCGAACTCTTCCTCGGTAACCAGACGCCCCTGAGTGTTGACCGACAGCTGGAAGCTCTGGGCATTCGGGGCAGGGGGCGCACCGAGTTGGCCGGCAGCGACTTGACGGTTCTGTTCACGAATCGCGGTGACCACATCAGTGGCGGTCAGATTGCGCGAAGCGGTCTTGTTCGGGTCGAGCCAGACACGCAGCGAGTAGTCGCCCATGCCGAACAGCTGCACGTCACCGACACCGCCCAGACGAGCGAGCTCATCCTTGATGTTGAGGATCGCGTAGTTGGACAAGTACAGCATGTCGTAGCGCTTGTCCGGCGAGGTCAAGTGCACAACCATGGTCAGGTCGGGAGAAGCCTTGTCGACAGTGATACCGATGCGCGTCACTTCTTCTGGAAGCTTCGGCTCGGTACGGGTCACCCGGTTTTGCACCTGCACCTGCGCGTTGTCCAGGTCAGTGCCCAGCGCGAAGGTGATGGTCAGGGTGATCTTGCCGTCAGCGGTGGATTGCGAGGACATGTACAGCATGTTCTCGACGCCGGTGATGGCTTGCTCCAGCGGAGCGGCCACGGTTTCACCGATGACTTTAGGGTTGGCACCCGGGAAGTTGGCTCGTACCACCACGGTCGGTGGCACGACTTCCGGGTATTCACTGATCGGCAGCTGGAACAGCGAGATTGCACCGGCGATCAGGATCAGCAGCGACAGCACCGCTGCGAAGATCGGCCGTGAAATGAAGAATTGGGAAAAATTCATCGGAGTTGTCGTCCCTTAACCGCGTGGGGTCGTAGCAGCCAGCTTCACAACCGCACCGGACTCACCTTTGGCGGGGGCGACTTTGGGCAGGTTGCTGGCTTCCAGCGCTTGACGTTGTTGAGCGAGTGCCGCGATGGTTTGTTCGCTGGCCATCGGCACCACTTCAGGGGTGACCGGTGAGCCAGGACGAACCCGTTGTAAGCCCTTGACGATGATCGTGTCGTCCTTGTTCAGGCCGGTGCGCACGATGCGCAGCCCTTCGATCTTCGGACCGAGTTCGACGGGGCGGTAAGCGGTTTTGTTGTCCGCGTCCATCACCAGCACGAACTTCTTGCCCAAGTCGGTACCGACGGCTTCGTCATTGATCAGCATGGCGTTGTAGGTGCCGCTGCCGACCAGTTTCAGCCGTGCGTACAGACCCGGTGTGTAGGTGCCATCGCTGTTGTCGAACACCGCGCGACCACGGATGGTGCCGGTTTTCGGGTTGACCTGGTTGTCGACGAAGTTCATCTGGCCCAGGTGCGTGTTACCGTCTTCATTGGACAGCCCCATGTACACCGGGGTTGTAGCGCCGCGCTGACCCTGACGAGCGAGCTGGGTATATTTGAGGAATACACGTTCGTCAGCGTCGAAGTAGGCGTAGACCTTGTCAGTGGACACCACGCTGGTGAGCGCGGTGGTGTCGGCGGTCACCAGGTTGCCGGCGGTGATTTCCGCGCGGCTGACACGGCCGCTGATCGGCGAAGTGACGCGGGTGAAGCTCAGATTCAGTTTGGCCAGATCCAGTTGCGCTTGCAGGGCGCCCACGGCGGCGCGGGCTTCCTGTGCGGCGCTAGTGCGCGAGTCGGCCAGTTCGGCGGAAATGGCGTTGCTGGCACGCAGACGTTCGCCACGACCGGCTTCGTTTTCACTGCGAGTGGCGTTGGCGCGCGATTGTGCGACCAGGGCTTCGAGGCGGCGCACCTCAGCCTGGAACGGACGCGGATCGATCTGGAACAGCAGGTCACCTTTCTTCACCAGCGCGCCTTCAGTGAAGGCCACCTGGTCGATCTGACCGGAGACCCGAGGACGGATTTCAACGGTTTCCGGCGCTTCGAGGCGCCCGGTAAATTCGTCCCACTCGTTGACCGGTTGTTCGAGCACTTTGGCCACGCTGACTTTCGCAGCGGGCAGGGTGGCGGCAGTCTCCGGAGTCTTGCCGCAGGCGCTCATCACCAGTACGGCCAACAGGGCCAACGGGAAGCGCAAATGTTTGAGTGACTGTTCCATGGATGCATCCGCCAATGTATTGAAGATGGGCGGATGATGGTCGGCAGGGGTGGTATGGCACGAATCGAATGAAGCAAAGGTAACTATCATTCGGAATGATATAAGACCGATGCCAGCCCTCTAGAATGCGCATTTCGTTAGGGTGCTATCAATATCCTTAATGAAAGTTTCATGCGTGAGGGCCTGTCGTCACGTGGCGCACCCATAAGAGCGCGCGCCACTTCCAGAACGAATCAGAAGTTGTACTTGACGCTCGTCATGATATTGCGCGGTGCGCCGAAAACGCCGTACAGACCGGACTGGCTGAATGACTCGCGATCAAACACATCGTTCAGGATTGCGGCTATTGCGAGAGAAAACAGGGTTGATTTGTGGCAACATGCCATTATTGTTGGCTGCTATTTCTCCTCAATGTCTTCGAGGTCGTCAAGCGTCTCGCTGCGGTTATCCAATACTCTGATTCATTACAAGGACCGTTATATGAACCAAGCCGTGAACGAACGGCAGTTTGCCCATCTGTCGCTGGACGTGGAGGGCATAACCGTTGCTTCCACGAACCTGGAAAACGTATTCAACGCCAGGAAGATTCTGTCCAGCGACGGCAGCTGTATATTCGGCAACCTGCGTTTGCCTGAATATCAACGACCCTATCGCTGGAGCGAAGAACAGCTCGGACGGTTGCTGGATGATTTACGGGATTTCTTCGGCACCGATGCACCGGGCCACGATTTCTACCTCGGCAGCCTCATCCTGCACCAGCAGGGTGGCGACGGCCGTGAGCGGGGCACTCTGAATATCATCGACGGCCAACAGCGCATCACCAGTCTGGCGTTGCTGCATTGCCTGCAGAAAGGTGACAAGGGTGCACCAGCGTTGGCATTCAACTCGCCAGAAAGCTACCGGCGTATCCAGCACAATCTTCGTTGGCTAAAGCAGCAGACGTTGCCGCGGATTGACTTTTCACGCATCAACGTAACGCTGGTCGTCACGCGTCGAGAAGACGATGCCTATCGCTTTTTCGAGACTCAGAACACTTCCGGTGTTCGTCTGGGCGGCGCGGACATCATCAAGGCTTATCATTTGCGCAGCGTGACGGCGGCCACGCAGAATGATTTCGCGCGGACCTGGGAGCGCCTCGGCGATCTCAAGCCACTGGTAGCAACGTTGATGAAATCCCGGCATTGGCAAAGCTTGCGCTGGCGAGATGTTGCCAGTGATCGTGACCCGCTGCTCGAACGCAAGCAGATCGTCACGGAGCTCGCCGAGCGAACGCTGGCCAATACCCCCGACATTGCCTATCGGCCCTTGCAGGTGCACCGCGACGCCTGGGGCAAGGACATGCATAGCGTTCAGCCGGGGTACGCCATGCGACAACCCTTGGGTTGCGGGGTTAACACGATGCATTACGTCGCCTATTTCCATGGTCTGCGCCAAGCCTTGCACGATGTCGGTGATGCGCCGCTCAAGGGCTCGTTCGCCTACTACTACAAACGTTTGTCCAGGGACGCGTGCGGCAGCATATTCCTGAGCAGGGCATACGAATGCGCTGTGCTGATGTACGCCAGCCAGTTCGGTACCGCCCGGTTGCTCGAAGTCAGCCTGTGGATGTTCCGGGTGATCTTTTCGCTGCGCCTGATCAACGACGTGAGCGTGCGGGAAAGCGGGGTTCAGGCGCACATCAGGGACAATCCATTGATGGACTGGATCGCCAGCAGCCATAGCGAAGATGAGCTATTGGATTATTTGCGCCGCTATAAATACAAGCCAACCGGCAAGGGACTCGATAAACACAGTATCAAGAAGCGCTTCGTAGAATCGGTTTCCGTCACGCTTCACTTGAATCTGCCGTGGCCCGATCCGACCCATGTTGCCGCTGAATACGATGCCGAGCTGTGTGCCGCCATCAAACGCGTCAGCCTTGCTGACATTGCCCGTCAAGGAGGCAAATGATGAGTGCTCAAGTCCAGTCCTGTGTACAGACGTCCGCGACGCTGTGCGAGCAAGGTATATCGCTGACTATTCCCTGCTATCAACGTCCGTATGTCTGGCCCAGCAGCGACGTCAATGACCTGCTGGAGCAGATCATCCTGGCGAGCGAGCGTGATGGCGACGATCAACCCGCGCAAGCGCATTACTTTTTCGGCACGGTGCTGACCAGCGAAGTGCTCCCAGGCTCCAATTCTGATGCTGCCATCGTCTATGAAATCATCGATGGCCAACAACGAATGACGACATTGATGGTGCTGGCGCTTGCTCTCTGTTCGTTGCTGCCATCGTCACCGCTGCGCGCACTGGTGGTCCTGGGCAAGGCGCCGAGACTTACCTTCAATATTCGTGAAGAAGTCCAGGCCCGGTTGAGTGCATGGGCGGATTTGACGGCGGAGCCTGAGCCGGATGAAAAGGAGGCTGCCAATCCCTACCTCATACACCTGAGCGCTGCCCGAAAAGTAGCCTGCGACCGATTCAAGCGGTTGCAGGCCGAGGGGGGCGAGCAAGCCCTTGAGCGCGTCGGGGAGTACTTGTTCAACCGCGTGACCTGGGTCAACAATGTCATGCCCGCGGGCATGGACCTGAACAAGCTGTTCGCGACGCTGAACACCAGCGGCCTCCAGCTTGAACAGACAGATATCCTCAAAGCTCGGTTGATGAAGAGCATCAAGCAGAACCGTGCCACGTACGAAGGCATCTGGCAGGCCTGCGAAGACATGGGAAATTACTTCGAGAAAAACCTGCGCGACGTCTTCGCGGGCACCCGTTGGGGGGCCTTGAGGTTCACCGATCTTGCGGATCACTCCATCGAGCATTTTTCGCTGGAACGCCCTGCAGACGGCTACCCGAAAGGCCGCACGATCAGCGAAATACTTTCGATGAAGGTGCAGGACGAGGCGGTTGAAGAGCCCCGCGAGAAGGATGAGGCACGTTATCAGTCAGTGATCAGCTTTGGTTTGTTGTTGATGCATGCCTATCGAATCTATCGGCACTCTCAGAACAGGTCTGATATCGGCTCCAGGCTCAACGACAGCAACCTCAATGAGTGTTTCGCAAGCTTTGTCGAAACCGCCACTGCGGGGCACGCCAAGGCGTTCATGGAATGCCTCTGGAATGTGCGCTTTCAGTTCGACCGCTGGGTCGTCAAGTGGGTGCGTCTGGGTGAAGAAGATGAACGCACCTTGCGCCTGAGCACCATCAACAATCGAAGCAAAGGCAATGGTCCCGATTGGCGCACACCCACTCAGGATGCCTGCGACTTGAGCCAACTGCAGAGCATGCGTTACCTCACCGGTGAGCGCAGTGCCCAGTATTGGCTGACACCGTTTCTGGGCAGGCTGGTCGACTCGCCTGATATGAAGGAACATCAAGTACTGGCAATGCTCGAACAGATCGATAACCAGCTCTCGCTCACCGAAATGACCCAGAAGGAAGCGAGCTATCGGCTGTTGTCCAGCGACACCGCCGAGCCTGTATCCATCGCAACGACCGTGGCTTATCTCAAGGAAGCCAATGGCACCAGTTTCGAGCACTACTGGTTCCAGAAACTGGAATACATTCTGTGGCGCGAACGCCGCGCGTTCAAATGGCTTGACCTTGAAAAGTTGCTCCAGTACAGGATTACCTCGAAGAACTCAATCGAGCATGTGCATCCGCAAAACGAAGAGTTCCGCAAGACATTGCCTGACGAGCTGCTACACGGATTCGGCAATCTGGTTCTGCTCAGCCCGGGTGAAAACTCCTCGTACAGCAACCTGGCGGTCATCAAGAAACAAGCGGCTTTCCGCGCCAAACCGAAGTACGACTCGTTGAAGCTTGCGCACATGTTTCATGTGCTGGGCAAGGGCGACAAATGGGGCCATGAGCAGATCGACAAGCATGCGAAAGCGATGCTGTTGCTCATCGAGGCACACTACGACAGATAATCGTCAGACCATGACGAGTTGCATTCATTTCGCGTCAGTTTCGACGCGAAATGAATGCTGCGGACACGACGACCGATTGTTAATCGGGGGCATTGGTATGACACCTGCGCCCGGTTTCTCCGGAAATAAATCTGTCCCGTTTACCTGTCCCGTTTACCCTTGGATTGATGCAGTGATTGCCCAGGTAATTGGTGGATGAACCTGTGCTATAACGCGATTTGTGCTTCAAAGACGAGACTTTCAGCTTCCTGTCCTCCCTCCTTTTATGATCGGGTTTTCGATGATTATTGTTGATCGACATAGCGTGCCGCCGCCCCCGGATTTGCTTGATTACCATCGCCGTGAAATAGAGCGGTTGAGGCCGATTTTTGAGGCGGCGGATGGCGAGTATTCACAAAAAGCCATTGATTTCCGGATGCCACGAGCCCTGCAGGAGCAGGTGCGTAAAACGCTCATCAAACTGTTTAGAGGCAAATGCGCATTTTGCGAACGTGACGCTAAGGAAATGGAGCGTTTTCGCCCCCGTTGGCGTGCCGCTCGAGCTGATGGCAGCATCGACCTGCAACACTATTGGTGGTTGGCAAATGACTGGGAAAACCTATACCTGTGCTGTCCTAGATGTAATGCCAGGAAGATAAACCTGTTCCCTGTGTTGGGGCCGGTTGCTTCTCCCCTAGGCGATAGGCAGTCCCTGATAGACGAACAACCACTGTTGTTAGACCCGTGTCAGGACAATCCACAAGAACATCTGAAGTTTCTCAGCGACGGCCAGGTAATCGCCCTCACCGAACGGGGGGCGGCAACGATCAAGGTATTTCAGCTAAATGAAGAGGGCCTGGTAAAGGCCCGTCTCACGCGCGCTTCGCGGATCATCGAAAGATGTGAGACGTTGTTGTCACTGGAATATCTGCCGCCAATCGACGAGACGGCGATTGCTCGTTTCTTTTCTCCCAATATGCCGCTCTCCGCCATAACACCCGCCGTACTCGAGGCGTTTTTCTCATCAGGATCTGCGGTGCCTGTGATGCCTCCAGAACCACCGGTAGCACCGCCAGAGGCGATGAAAGCAATACCCGATGCCATCTGGCTTGAGGCCATTGAAATCCACAACTTCAAGGTGATCAGTGACCTCAAGATAGAATTTCCTCCATTGCAGAGTAACGGTGAACACACTATCCAGCCCTGGCTTATGGTGCTTGGTGAGAATGGCGTCGGAAAGAGCAGCCTGCTCCAGGCCATCGCTTTGACCATGAGGCCTGCAAAGGAGCTTGACGAAGAGGACGCAAGCACTTGGCTGCGCAAGGGTAGGGGGATTAAAGATGGCTTTGTTCGCCTGACGTTTTCGGACGGCAGTCAGCGAGAGTTGACCTTCAAAAAAAACAGCAAGAAGTTTGGCATCACAGGTGACGTGCCAGATTTGCCGGTTCTGGCCTATGGTTCCACTCGGCTGCTGCCCGATGCCGATGCTGCCGCACCTGTCGCGCCGCGCCGTGTTAGTGTCCTGAACTTGTTCAACCATATCCACCCGCTTGTTCAGGTTGAACGGTATCTCTGCAGCAAGAAGATCAGCGAGGCGCAATTCACGCTGTTGGCCACCAGTCTGAAGGATCTATTGCCGGTCAGTTCGGATGCCTCGCTCATTCGCAAGCGGCGACACATAGAAAGCAAAATCGACGGCAGTGCGGTGTCGCTGAGTGAGTTGAGTGACGGGTACAAGTCCGTCCTGGCTTTGGCGATGGACATTATGTTCCATTTGACCAGCAGCTCATTTGACATGGAGTCTGCACAAGGCGTGGTCATGATTGATGAACTCGAACTTCATCTTCATCCGCGCTGGAAAATTCAGCTCGTCGACCGCTTGCGTCAGTTGTTCCCTCGCGTGCGCTTTATTGTCAGCACCCACGATCCGTTGTGTGTTCAGGGTTTGAAAAATGGCGAGTTGTGGGTCATGGCCAAGCACCCCGAAGACAAGCGCTTCATTTTCGAGCCGATCGATGTCCCGCCCGGTACCCGGGCAGATGAGATCCTCACCGGCCCGTGGTTCGGCCTTCAATCGACGATTGATACAGAAACGTTGATGCTCATGTCTGAGCACAGCGTGCTCTTGCAGAAGAATGAGCCAGAGTCGAAACGCCTCGCTGAACTGGAAGCCACGCTTCGTCAGCGCATGGTTTCGTTCGGGAGTACGCGTGCCCAGCGTGCGGCACTGGCGGCTGCCGCAGTGCTCGATGTCGGTATGTCGGAATCTCAGGCGAATCAGTTGATCAGGCATCGTCTGAAAAACATCCAGAAAGGCGATTCGGATCAGCGACAGGGGCGCGAAGATGCTTAAGCTCGTACGTCCACCGATAGCCGCGAATTTCGGAACGAAGACCCAATCAACAAAAAAGGCCGTCGCCAAGGCAGTGGCGAATGGGGCGGCTGTCACTTTCTCGAACCTGTGGTCGAGTTACAAAAGAGATTTCAGCCAGGCGCAGTACGGCAGATGCGGATACTGCGAAGGCCAGGTATTAGGCCTTCAATATGGTGACGTCGAGCATATCCAGCCGAAAGCAGAGGTTCATACACTGGTAGACGAGCCAGAGGACTGGGGCAAAGAGGTTCCCTGGAGCTCGTCGGTGGAGGGACGCAAGAGAAAAAGTAACGTCATCAAGCCAGGGTATTGGTGGCTAGCTTATAGTTGGGACAATTATTTACTCAGCTGTCAGATCTGCAATCAGCAGTGGAAGGCTAATTTCTATCCGGTTAAAGGCGTGCACAAGGTATCCCCCACGCAAACCTGCACACCGTTACTGCTGTCACCGTTTGATAAGCATTTTCAGGCGCAGATGCACTTCACCTATGGCCGGCTGGGTGAAATCCGCGCGCTCACTGATGAAGGCAAGGCGACGATTGCCACCTGTGGGTTGGACCGCCCCAGCCTTCGACTGGCGCGCTATAAAATCGCGCGGGCTACCCATGAGCATCTTGATGAGATTGCACGCGATGTCACTGAACGAGATGTCCTGCGAGTGCTGGAGTACATTGCCCACGACGGTGCTGAGTACAGCCCCTACTGCGGAATGGTGAGGGTGATTTTCTTTCAGCGTACAGAGATGCAATGGGATGATTTGTACGATTTGATCGCCCGTCTGAAGGTGAGTGGCCATGCTGATCGTTCATTGTGCGACTGCTGATATTGGGTCGCAGGTCACTGCTTTTAGTCGGCATTCTCTTCAAGGTTTTTCGGTCAGACTTTGACTGAACCAGAACAACAGCCAAGGGACGCGGCAAATACATCGAGCGCTTCGCCCCTACTGGGCAAGTCACCATTTTTTTATAGTAGAGTCGCCATCGAACCACCTGTCGTCTGGAGCTTTTCGGCAATTGGTGTACAAAAAACGACAGATGGGCACAGATTGCGTGCGGACAAGTACGCGCAATCGTTGAGAGAGTAATACGACTTTTAAATGAGCAATCCTACCGCTACAACCAATGGCAGTTGGTACCCGGTCATTGCGCTGGCACTGGCCGCGTTTGTGTTCAACACCACCGAGTTTGTGCCTGTCGGCCTGTTGAGTTCGATCGGCAACAGCTTCGACATGTCGTCGGCTCAGGTCGGATTGATGCTGACCATCTATGCGTGGGTGGTGTCGCTGACGTCGCTGCCGATCATGTTGCTGACGCGTAACGTCGAGCGGCGCAAGCTGTTGATCGTGCTGTTCGGGATGTTCATCGTCAGTCACATCATGTCGAGTCTGGCGACAAGCTTCGCCATCTTGCTGGTGAGCCGGATCGGTGTGGCGCTATCCCATGCGCTGTTCTGGTCGATCACGGCCTCGCTGGCAGTGCGCCTGGCGCCACCGGGCAAACAGGTTCAGGCCTTGGGCTTGCTGGCAACCGGTACTTCTCTGGCGATGGTACTGGGCATTCCCCTCGGTCGGTTATTGGGCGAGGCCATGGGCTGGCGTACAACGTTCATCGTGATCGCAGGCTTGGCGGCGACGCTGGTGTTGTGTCTGGCGAAGGTTCTGCCGTTGCTGCCCAGCCAGAACTCCGGCTCGCTCAAAAGCCTGCCTGTGTTGTTGAAGCGGCCTGCGCTGGTGGCGATCTATATCCTCACGGCTCTGGTCGTGACGTCACAGTTCACGGCCTACAGCTACATCGAGCCCTTCGTTCTGACCGTGGCGGGCATGAGCGGCGATGTGGTGACGCTGCTTCTGCTGTTGTTCGGCGGCGCCGGCATTTTCGGCTCGCTGCTGTTCAGCTACCTGCACAGTTATAACCCGCAGCGCTTTCTGATTGTCTGCGTGTCGTTGCTCATCCTGTGTCTGGCTTTGCTGTTGCCTTTGAGCGGTCAGGTGTCGTACCTGGGCGTGGTGAGTGTGTTCTGGGGGATGGCAATCATGGGGTTCGGGCTGGCGCTGCAATCGAAAGTGCTGGTGCTGGCGCCGGACGCCACCGACGTGGCGATGGCGCTATTTTCCGGGATCTACAACATCGGCATCGGCGCCGGAGCACTGGTGGGTAGCTGGGTAGGCAGTCAGTTCGGCTTCGCTTACATCGGAGTCGTTGGCGGGATGCTGGCGGCGGCGGCACTGTCGTTTTACTGCCTGTCGATTTATCGCAGCACTCGGCCCGGGGCTTCGGTTTGAGCTTACGGGCTATTCGATGAGTGGAAGGGCTGACATGTCAGCCCGATCAAAGACTGTCCGGATCCCCAAAAAACATCTGAATTCGCGACCGTAACCAACGCTCACCCGGATCATTATCCTGCGAGCCACGCCACGCCATGTGCAGCTCAAACGTGCGCGTGGGCAGCGGCGGATCTTCCGCCCGGACCCCGCCAGCCGCCGTTAACGCTTCCGCCGTGTAATCCGGCACGGTTGCAACGATGTCGGTGCCGGCGAGCAACGTGCTCAAGCCGTTAAACTGCGGCACAGCCAACACCACGTGCCGTTTGCGCCCGAGTTTTTCCAGTTCCTCATCGATAAAGCCACTGAGGTCGCCGGCGAACGACACCAGCGCATGCGGGCGGGCGCAGTAGTCGTCGAGGCTGAGCGGGCCTGGCACGGTGTCGGCGCGCAGCAGCTTTGGCGCACTGCGGCGCAAGACCTTGCGCTTGGCGTTGGCCGGCAGATCGGTGGTGTAGCTGACGCCGATCGAAATTTCGCCGGAGGCCAGGAGGCCTGGCATCAGGATGTAGTTGACCCGACGTACGACCAGCACAATGCCTGGCGATTCAGCGCGCAGGCGTTTGAGTAGCATCGGCAGCAGGGCGAATTCGACATCGTCGGACAAACCGATGCGGAACACCGAGGTGCTGGTGGCTGGGTCGAATTCCGCCGCACGGCTGACGGCGGTGGAAATCGAGTCGAGGGCCGGCGAGAGCAGGGCGAAGATTTCCACCGCGCGGGCGGACGGTTCCATGCTGCGCCCGGTGCGTACGAACAGAGGATCATCGAACAGGCTGCGCAGACGCGAGAGCGCCGCACTGATCGCCGGCTGGCCGAGGAACAATTTCTCGGCGGCACGGGTCACACTGCGTTCGTGCATCAATGTTTCGAATACGATCAACAGGTTCAGGTCGACACGACGCAGGTCATTACGATTCATCTGGAGTCCTGGCAGAGTCATCAAGCTTGACGAGGGCGACCATATGAGAACAATGGCCGGCATGAATCTTACGGGGAAAGGCTGGTACTCTGCACCGGAAAATTCAGCTTTACTGCGACGGTGGCAGCAGTTTTTTCAAGGAATGTCCCGATACCGCCCATACTGCGGAATCAATGACAGGCATGTCGACTATTAATAGCCACTGATAGTCTTGGGTCAAAAGCCCAGATAGAGTTCAGGGCATTAGAGGTTACTTTGACGAGGTTTGCGATGTCCCGCACGATCCGTTTTCACAAGTTTGGTCCGGCCGAGGTGCTCAAATGCGAAGAGCATGCGGCCGCTCAGCCAGGTCCTGGCGAAGTGCAGGTGCGTGTCGAAGCCATCGGCATCAGCTGGTATGACATTCTCTGGCGTCAGAACCTGGCCTCGTCCCAGGCACGTCTGCCATCGGGCCTTGGCCATGAAATGGCGGGTGTGGTCACAGCGGTCGGCGACGGCGTCGATGATCTGTCGGTCGGCGACAAGGTTGCCAGTTTTCCTGCCGAGAGCCCCAACGACTATCCGGTTTATGGTGAGCAGATCGTTCTGCCACGCACCGCGTTGACCCGTTATCCGGACGTCCTGAGCCCGATCGAAGCCAGCGTGCATTACACGCCGTTGCTGATTGCCTATTTTGCCTATGCCGATCTGGCGCGGGTCAAACCCGGGCAATTTGCCTTGGTGACAGACGCCAGCCATTGCGCCGGCCCATCGTTTGTTCAGTTGGGCAAGGCATTGGGTGTCCGGGTGATTGCCGCGACCAAAACTGCCGACGAGCGCGAGTATCTTCTGTCTCTGGGGGCTGAGAAGGTCATCGTCACGGAGGAGGAGGATCTGCTGATGCGCATCAACAAGATCACCGATAACCGTGGCGTCGATGTCGTCTTCGACGGCCTTGGCGGCCCACAGATGTCGCTGCTCGGTGACGTCCTCGCCCCACGCGGAAGTCTGGTGTTGTACGGTCTGCAAGGTGGTAATCAGACGCCGTTCCCGGCCTGCGCAGCGTTTCAGAAGAACATTCAGTTCTTTGTGCACTGCATCGGCAATTTCACCGGCAAGCCGGAACTGGGCATTACTCAGGATCACGTCGCGCTGCAACGAGCCCTGCGTGATATCAACCAGTTGACCGCCGATCGTGTGTTGCTACCGCTCAAGACCCGGGTCTTCCCGTTCAACGAGTTTGTCGAGGCGCACCGCTACATGGATGAATGTCCGTGTCGCGAACGGGTTGCGCTGCAAGTCGAACTGGCCTGATCCTGAATTTACAGAGTCCGTGGTCTCACGGACTCTCCTGTCTGCCTTTCCAAAAACGAGTGCTCTCTGGGTAAATTGCCCGGGGCCGGTCAGCAACTGAACCGGTTTTTGCCCTCGTTCTGTATCTTCCAATCGCCCACCAAGCCCTGATAATTGAATGATTACTTTCATCTCAAGGAATGAGCTATGGCTGTGCATTCTATTTGTTGTGTTCGATATAAATCGGTCGTTAATTCGGGTGGAGATAACTTCTGTTTAAGTGTTGTAGGCATGTTCCGAAACTGCGTCTCTTTTTTTTGTACTCACTTGGCGTCGGACAGTGTCGGAAGTTTCCTAGGAGCATTTATTTGCTCGGAAAAACTCAGTAAAGACAAGGCCTTGCGTGGCAGTCTGTGGGTGTCTGAGAGGGCGTGACAGCTTAAGTGTTTCAAATAACTACGCATTTGTAAGTGTTAGCATTCGAGCGTCTATCTATTACTAATGAATTTTTGCGTAACTGCTGTCTCGGGTTACGTGATATGAACATTTCGATACCGGGTGAAGTACCGATGAGCACAATCCATGACCAGGCAATGAACTATGTCTACCAGCAAGTACTACAAAGGCTGATGAGTTTTTTCTCTCGCGCCGAGCGCACGGCATTGCAGTTATTGATTCATCGACTGGTGGTGGCGGCTGGCGGAATGGAGCGCATCGGTGATTTCAAAGTGATGGTGGTCCAGTCCGGCTCACGAGACTGCTGTTACACCCTTGCGCTGCTGCGCGCCGCACAGTTGACCATTGCCGGACGGGCGCCGGCGACATTCCAGCTGCGGGTGGCGACATTGCGCTGGAATGGCACCGAGGTTTCGGCTCTGCAAAATCTGCATCGCAGTTACAGCGCATTGTTTTTGTATGACGATCCGCGGGTCGAATTGCTGATGGTCGATCATCGCGAAGTCTTGCCGTTCGATCACGAGGTGCCGGTCAGCGAGGCGGCTCGCGAGGCGAACCGACTCAACCTGATGATGATCGGGCACCGTCGTAATCGCACGGAGAAGCTGGAGTTGTGGGACGACCTCTACCTGGCGACCGCCGAATTCTATGGTCAGGTTGCTCGCTGGAATAACGGCGTCGACGCGATGATCAGCAGCGAGCCTGCGCGGCGGCAGAAGCAGTTCCTTGACGGCCTGGATCGTGCGCTGCAAAAAGCCGGCATCGGCGGGTTGCCACCCAACTCAGGCTCATTCGAAGAGTTGTTCCCTTTGCTTGACGGACTGGGAGGCGACCTCTATCGAGAGCTCTACAGCGAGACCGAACTGACACCCTGGCGCCCCGAAGGTACGTTCGAAGCCTGTCGACGTACCTGTTTTGTCGATATTCATGACATGGTGGTCGGCAACCTGGTGGAGCATTGGCCGCTACTCAGTGACTTCCTCGGGTTTCAGGCCAGTGAGCTGATCTGCCAACAGAGCGCAAGCCATTCTGCCGACCCGTTGGTAATCGCCCATCTGGAAGGGATGCAGGCGAATTTCATCGAGGGTCGCACCTATGAGGCAGGCGTTGGCGATTACCTTCAGCGCAACCTGGTGTTGATGCAAGACAAACAGATACCCGCGCCGATTTGTGAGCAGTGGCTGGCGACCTTCGACAATCCTGCCGACCTCGAACAGCGGCGTAATCAAGCAGCAGCGGCGTTGCAGAACACCTTCGAACTGAATGAAACCCAGTTGATCTGTCTGTTGTTCGGCCCCTTTATCGACAGCGGTGCCGGGCTTGAACATTTCCTGCGCAGTTGCCATCCGGGCATGCTGGTGGCGCTGCCAGAACTGCACCGGGCGATGCAGGGGCTGCACGCTCCGGAACAAGTGCTGAAGTGGATGACCGATGTCAGTGGCCTGCCGGTACGGTTGATTGTTCAGCTTTATTCGATGGGGCCCTTCAAGTTGCGGGTAACGGCCAATGCTGCCGAGCAGGGCAACACGCCCCGTAAAAGCACGGTCCCGGGCGACCGCTCGGCGGAAGGTTGATCGTGAGCTTGCACTCGGCAAACGCCGCAATCATTGCAGGTGTGGCCGGATGAAAATCTTGCGCGACACCGATTTCGCCTATCAGGCGGTTTATCGCTATCTGACCCAACTGATCAGCGAGCCGGGAAGCCGTGGAACAGTGCGATTACCGTCTCTGCGGCAACTGGCCGATCGACTTGGCGTTTCGATATCGACCATTCAATACGCTTACTCATTGCTGGAGAAGGAAGGGCGGGTGTATTCGGTTGCAAAGTCGGGGTATTACGCCCAGGCAACGGCGCTACCGATGACACCCGGCAGCGGCAAGGATCTGCTCGAAACGCTGTGTGTGCATGCCAGGCATCCGGACATGCGAGTGTTGAGCGCAGATGATCCGGCATCAGTACAGCCATTGGACAGCCCACTGCTGATGCTTGAGCGAGAATTGCTACGTCAGTATCCGCGACAACCGCATGCACCGGTGCAACCTTGCGGTGAGCTCGAATTGCGTACGGCACTTGCCGCCCGTTACACAACCTCGGCCACACGCTGCTGGCATGCGGACGATGTTTATATCGGTGCGGATTTACGCGGTGTGCTGGAAATACTGATTGGCGTGCTCGACCTGCGTCGCGCAACCGTGATAGTCGAGTCGCCTTGTGACTGGATGATCCTGCGGCTGCTGGAAGCGAATGAAGTGAGGGTTATTGAATGGCCCTTGCAGGAGGATGGGACGCTCGATCCGCACCAGTTGGAGACCTTGCTAAAAAACGAGGACGTACGTCTGATCCTGTTGTCCTCAGTGCTGAACATGCCTCACGGCAGCCGGATTTGCGAGGATAACCGCGGTGTTATCGCAAATCTGCTCGGGCAGCAGGGCACGTGGGTGCTGGAAAATGATTGCTACAGCGAGCTGGACGAGCAGACTGACGGTCAGCGTTTGCGAAACCTGCTCGATCCCGATCGGCTGCTGGTGTTTTCCAGTCTGGAAAAGGTCATCGGCGCCGAAGCGCCTTATGGCTTTGTACTCTCGCGCATGTGGCGTAACGAGTTGCATCGACACTTCCTGTTGCGCGCGTTCCGCTTGTCGACGATTCGCCAGAAAGCCATTGCCCGGCTCTACAGCGGCGGGCGCATCGACCACCATCTGCAGGTCTTGCGTCATTTGCTCAGGGACCGTCGCACGCAGTTGATCCGCCTGTTACGCGAGCGATTGGGCGAAACATTGCAGATCATCGAACCACAAGGCGGAGCGACGGTGTGGCTGCGCTCATCGCGAGCCGTGGACATGAGTGAAGTTTTTCAGCGTCTGCTCAAGCAACAAGTGGTGATTGCCCC
This sequence comes from Pseudomonas sp. Irchel 3E19, assembly GCF_900187585.1. NCBI lineage: Bacteria > Pseudomonadati > Pseudomonadota > Gammaproteobacteria > Pseudomonadales > Pseudomonadaceae > Pseudomonas > Pseudomonas sp. Irchel 3E19. The sequence goes on along the minus strand of NZ_FYDT01000002.1, from coordinate 49,100 downwards.
GGGCGAACTGTTCAGTCTGCAGCGATTGCATGCACACCATTTACGCCTGAGCCCAGTGGGCCATGGCGATCATGAGCTTGCCTGTGTGGTCGGGCTGCTGGGTGATGCCCTGCGCCTGGCGCCCGAGGCCTGATGTTAAAAAACATCTGCAGACTGCCGGATACATCTCATCGCACTGCGGTCAAACTGCCAGTAAACTGCGCGGTATTTCCTGAACCACTCTATATCAGAGGTTTTGCATGACACTCAGTCCTTTTGCGGGTAAACCGGCACCGGCAGAATTGTTGGTCGACATCCCGCGACTGGTAACGGCCTATTACACCGGCCAACCTGATGCATCGGTTTCCACCCAGCGAGTTGCCTTCGGCACATCCGGGCACCGTGGCAGCTCCTTCGATTTGAGTTTCAATGAGTGGCATGTTCTGGCCATCAGTCAGGCTATCTGCCTCTACCGTGAAGCCCAGGGCATCACCGGCCCTTTGTTCGTCGGCATCGACACCCACGCACTCTCGACCCCGGCGGGTGCCAGCGCGCTGGAAGTGCTGGCCGCCAACGGCGTGACCGTGATGATCGCCGAGGGTGACGAATACACGCCGACGCCGGCCATTTCGCATGCAATTCTTTGCTACAACCGTGGCCGCACCTCCGGTCTGGCCGATGGTGTAGTCATTACGCCGTCGCACAACCCGCCCCAAAGCGGTGGCTACAAATACAACCCAACCAACGGCGGCCCGGCCGACACCCACATCACCAAGTGGATCGAAGCCAAGGCCAACGAACTGCTGGCCAACAAACTCGCGGGTGTGAAACGCATCAGCTACGAGCAGGCGCTCAAGGCCAGCACCACTCATCGTCACGACTACCTCAACACCTACGTGTCCGACCTGATCAACGTGATCGACTTCGATGCCATTCGTGACGCCAAACTGCGTCTGGGTGTCGATCCGCTGGGCGGAGCAGGGGTGCGCTACTGGTCAGCGATCGCAGAGCACTACCGTCTGGACCTGGACGTCGTGAACAAACAGGTCGATTCGACGTTCCGCTTCATGACTGTCGACTGGGATGGCCAGATTCGTATGGACCCATCGTCCAGCCACGCGATGCAGGGTTTGATCGGGCTCAAAGAGCGTTTCGACGTCGCGTTTGCCTGCGACCCGGATCACGATCGCCACGGTATCGTCACGCCTTCCGGCGGGTTGCTCGCGCCGAACAACTATCTGGCAGTCTCCATCGATTACCTGTTTCAGAATCGTGCGCAATGGCGTGCCGACGCGGCCGTGGGCAAGACCGTGGTCAGCAGCGGCTTGATCGACCGCGTTGCCAAGCGTCTGGGTCGTCGTCTGTACGAAGTGCCAGTCGGTTTCAAATGGTTTGCGGACGGGCTCTTCGACGGCTCGCTGGGTTTTGGCGGCGAGGAGAGCGCCGGCGCTTCCTTCCTGCGCAAGGACGGCGGCGTATGGAGCACCGACAAGGACGGTCTGATCCCGGCGTTGCTGGCCGCCGAAATGACTGCCCGTACCGGTCGTGACCCGAGCCAGGCTTATAAAGCCCTGACCGATGAACTGGGTGAACCGTTCTCGGTGCGCGTAGACGCCAAGGCCAATCCGGACCAGAAAGCGTTGCTGAGCAAGCTGTCGCCAGCGCAGGTCACGTCTACTGAACTGGCGGGTGAGAAGATCCAGAGCATTCTCAGTCACGCACCGGGTAACGATCAGGCCATTGGTGGCTTGAAAGTAATGACCGAAAACGGTTGGTTCGCGGCTCGCCCGTCGGGCACCGAAGACATCTACAAGATCTACGCTGAAAGCTTCATCAGCGATGACCACCTCAAGCAGTTGGTGGATGAGGCGCAGACCTTGGTGGATGGTGCAATTTCCAGCAAGTGATGTTCCTGGAATACGCGGCATAAAAAAGGGCAACCCTGACGGTTGCCCTTTTTTATGCCTGCAATTGAGCCCATCAGGCCAGATCCACCAACACAATCTCGCTGTCTTCAATCGCCGTCACCGTCAGCACCTGCTCATTTGCAACCGCCACGCCGTCCCGAGCCTGTGCTCGCAAGCCATTGACTTCAATCAAGCCAGTGGCCGGCACCAGATAAGCACGACGGCCCTCATCCAGGCGATATTCGGCGGTTTCCCCAGCCTTGATGTTGGCCGCAACCAACCGTGCATCGGCGCGAATCCGCAGGCTTTGATCATCGCCATCCTTGCCGCTGGCCAAGGTCACGAAGCCTTCTCGCTGACCTTTAGGGAACGGTTTCGCACCCCAGGACGGCGGGGCGCCGGTCTCGGTTGGCAGAATCCAGATCTGGAAGATCTTGGTGTCTTTCGCTTCCAGGTTGTATTCGCTGTGCGCAATACCGGTGCCAGCGCTCATGACTTGCACGTCACCTGCCTCGGTGCGGCCCTTGTTGCCAAGATTGTCCTGGTGGGTGATTGCGCCTTCACGGACATAGGTGATGATTTCCATATCGCGGTGCGGGTGTTGCGGGAACCCGGTGCCCGCAGCGATTACGTCATCGTTCCACACCCGCAGGTTGCCCCAGCTCATGCGTTGCGGATCGTAGTACTCGGCGAACGAAAAATGGTGATGGGCATCCAGCCAGCCATGATGGGCGCCGCCCAGCGAGCTGAAAGGTCTGAGTTCAAGCATGATCATCTCCTCAAAGGGTTCGTCACGGGGCGCGCTGATGGCGCCCGGCGCAAGACCGGTGGTTTATGACGGTGATCATCTATCAGGCAATCATCGATAAAAAGCGTAAAAAGTGCGGTATCAGCATCGAATAAGTTGATTGAAGTGAGCCTTTAAAGCGTCCTGCCCGACTTTCAATTCATCGCCTAAACCAATGACCTGTAAGCATTTCGCTAGAACTCGACGGCAAATACAGACACCATAGCCCTCACTAGCCTCAGACACTGGAGCCCGTCAGCGTGGCGCAACACACCCCCGATCTGCCTCCCGAACTTCGTCCACTGGCCGAAATGCCATTGTTCAAGCGCCTGGCCGCGCGCTTCTTTGGCCATGGTTTGACCCGCTTGCGTGCTCAGCACCGCGCGTCATGGCTGCACGGACAAGCTGACGGCTTTCGCAGCGGGCACACCGCTGGCGTCGAGTACGGTTATAAAGAAGGCAAACTTGAAGGGCTGGAAGAAGGTCGGCAGGTATTGCTGATCCGCGACAGCCGCAGCACCGAACACCGCCCGCCGAGCGTCGACAATTACCTGTTCGACGACTGGCGTCTGCCGCTCACGGCCAAGCTGAAAAAGCGCATCAAGGCCGATGTCGCCCGGTTGCTGCCCGAACAGGCTCAGCCGAGCACTGCGCAATGGAAGATGATTTTCAGCGATACACCTTCGACCTCTGTGGTTGCCGGTGCTGGCGCGGGCAAGTCGACCACGCTGGTGCTGCGTATTCTGTTGCTGACCCACTACCTGGGCTTTGAACTCGATTCGATGACCGTGGTGACGTTCACCCGCGAATCGCGCAAGGACTTCATCAACAAGCTGATCGAGCTGTTTGCGCTTTGGGGGCACGCACTCAGCCCGAAACAGGCGCGCGAACTGGTGCGCACCTTTCACTCGCGGATCCTGCCGATGGTTCGCAGCCTTGCAGGCTTCGAGCGTCTGCGAGCGTTCGAGAATCTCAGCGATCGCCCGCAGGGCAGCGACGAAGACGTCGACAGCAATGCCTTCGACCTGCGGATCAACGATGCCCAGCGTCAGCAGCTCAATGCCTGTTATCACCGCTTGTTCAATGACGACGAGCGTTTCCGTCAGTTGATCCAGCCGCTGTCCCTGGCGGGGTTGCAGCTCAAGGCGTTGGAGCGCGATCACCCTGATGTGCAAAAACGCGTGGCGGTGACTCGCTTGGCCGCCGAGCGTGACGAGGAGCTGTGCGATGCCATCGAGGACTTGTGGTTCCGCGCCGGGGCGTGGCCGATCAAAGGCATAGAGCCCAAGCGCCAAACGGTCGAGATTAATGGTGCGACATTCCATTGTCACGGCTACATTCCCAGCCTCGACGCTTGGGTGGTGCTCGGTTTTGACCCGCGTGAAGATGCACAGATCAGTCGACCCGGGGCCAAGCTTTCGTTGCCTGCAGAGTGGGCAGTCAAGCGCACCCTGCTTCAAGCTTTCTGCCGTAAGCCGTTGATTTGGTTGGACAGTTACGAATCATCGAAACGCGTTCTGGCAACGCTGGCGGGCGATGCCAGCGCCGGTCCTGGCTTCGATTACAAGGTCAAAGGGGAGCTGGCTTCGGCGCCGTTGCTCGACTGTTTCGTGGCTGCCGCCAGTTTTATCGAGAACCTGGGGCTGGATGTGCCGGATGCGGTCGGCCGCATGAGTTTCCCCAAAGACGACCCCGATCGGTTTTTCTTCGAGGCGTTGAGCCTGTTCTGGCGTGCTTTCGAGGATCATCTGCTCGATCAGAAGCCGCCAATCATGACTTACAACCGCATGTTTGCCTTGTTCAGCGAGCATTCACCGGAAAACCTCAAATTGCTCGGCGATGAACTGTTACGACCGATGTCACACCTGATGATCGACGAGTTTCAGGACGTTTCGCCGCAGATCGTCTCGTGGATCCGCGCCAGCCTTGCGGAAATTCGCAGCCGTGGCCCGGCCATGCATGTCGGACGCGGCGCGCAACGTTCGTCACTGCTCTGCGTGGGCGATGACTGGCAGTCGATCTATGGCTGGCGTGGCAGTTCGCCGAGTTATTTCATGGCGTTCAACAAGGAGTTTGTGTCACCGAGCACAACGCGGGTCATGCTCAGTGACAACTATCGCAGTCATCAACACATCATCGACGCGGCGGAGCACATTGTCCGGGCAGCGCCGGCGATCCCCGGCAAGAAGGCCAAAGCCAGCGGCGCGCCCAAGCCGTTGCAGCCAGTTAACGTGCTGGAACGTGACGATCAGGCATTGGCGCAGCGCCTGGCCGAACATTACCGGCAGGGCCATTCAATCTTGATGCTCTATCGAAAAAGCAGCGATAAGCTACTGATAGAACAGCATATTCAGGCGGTAGTTAATGTGGATTCGAGCTTGCCGCGCGAGGCTCGCAGGCTTAAGCAATTGACCTATCACAGTGCCAAGGGCCTGCAGGCTGATGCGGTGTTTTTGCTGGGTGACTGTCAGCATCTGACCAGTTCTGCGTACAAGAATCAGGTCTATCGTATGGCTGGGTTGGGTAAAAGCGGCGACAGCGAGCCGTATGACAGCGCACAGAAGGACGAAATCCTGCGCCTGGCGTATGTCGGTATCACTCGGGCCATCAGCCATTGTTACTGGTATGTCGAGCCGCAAGACACGCAAGCGGTAAACATGCCGCGGGCATCTGAGCGGGTGGCCAAAGGTAAGCCATTCTTCGCTGATCACCGGGCAGAAAAGCAATCCGCCTGATTCAGCGCGCATGAAAAAGCCCGAAAATATTCGGGCTTTTTTGTTTTAAATCATAATGTTACCCGTAACTCTTGAATGATTCCGGAGGAATGAAGGCTTCAAGCTCATCCTCTACTGCTTCAATAATCCGTTCGACATCTGCCGCATTCATGACCGTGGCACATGGGATGCCGGCAATGGCGATCACGGTTTCACCGCTGGCACGATCGAACAGACGGGCGATCATGCTGCCCGGTGCATCCATCGTGGCCTCGAAACCCATCGGATGAAAATGCCAGCGCATCAGTTGGCACGCATTGGGAAAGGTGACTTTGCTTGAGCCTTTATTCATGTATTGCCCGCCTTCTTCATCGAGCGCTTCCTTTTGCTCATGGTAGGTGGGAAGAGCCTTCATTGGCTCAACCGGTGACTGACGTTAAAAATAGCATCCAGATGTGAATTTTCTGTGAGATTTTTCAGTTCATTTGGCGATTGCTACGGATTTTTTGATGTATGTCACGCGCCACACAATCATCGTCAAAAGGCCACTATCGATTAGCCATTGCTGCCGGCGGCGAACTTGGGCAAGCTCGGTTCTTTTTCGCCGAGCCCTATATGCACGCCGACGACGACGGCCCAGAACAGACCCCGGCCACGGCTGCCACGGTCATGCGCTATCACCTGAGCTGGAAACACCGTGATCTGGACAGCGTCATGGCGCTGTATCACCCCGATATCCAGTACCACGACTTTTTCCAGAATCGCGTGCTCGGCCTCGATGAATTACGCGAGTACGTGCGTGTGAGCATGCCGCGTGAATCCGACGAGGCACTGGAGCATAACGATCGGATTCGCGTGGATGGCAACACCGCGTTCATTCAATATGAGGTGACGCTGCGTGGCGGCGAGGGTTTGGTGTCGTTTCGCTCCAGTGAGGCGATCACGGTCAAGGACGGGCTGATCTGGCGTGTCAACGAGTACGCCTCGCTGGTTCGCGCACAAAACGCCAGCAACCAAACCCCGAGCCAGCGTCCCGCAGTCAGCCGCCTGGGCCTGTCACCGCGGCAATTGAGCTTCATGGCAGAAGACCTGCAGCAGTATTTCGAAAAGCAGCAGCCTTACCTCGATCCTCAACTCGACCTGCAGCGGGTGGCGAAGGAGTGCGGATACAGTCGCAATCAGATTTCCTACCTGCTGAACCAGGTGCTTGGGCAAAGTTTCTACCGCTACGTCAACCAGGCGCGCCTGCAACATCTGCTCAAGTCGCTGGACAACGCCACGCAACCGCTGCGCATTGATGATCTGGCCTTTGCCGCCGGATTCAATTCGCTGTCGGCCTTCTATAGCTGCTTTCGTCAGCACACCGGCCAGTCGCCCAAGGCCTATGCCAAACAAATTTCTTTGCGGACACGCGCGCAAGACATTCCCTGAACGCACGCACTAGGATCGACGCCATCGAAGGTTTTCAGTGGCGGAGTCTTGCATGCCAGCGTGGCGCACTATCAGTTTGTGGATGGACCAGCTCGATGAGCCGCTGACCGCGCGGCCGCAGCTTGAGCGGGATCTGGACGTCGACGTGGCGATCATCGGCGCCGGTTACACCGGGCTGTGGACGGCGTACTACCTGAAGAAGCTCGCGCCGGGGCTCGACATCGCCATTGTCGAGGCGCAAACCGCCGGGTTCGGCGCATCGGGTCGCAACGGTGGCTGGCTGATGGGCAACCTGCTCGGTGAGGACCGCTTGCTCGCCGGTCTCTCGCCACAGCAACGCCGCGCCTCGTTTGACTTGCTGCACAGTATTCCCGATGAAGTGGAAGTCGTCCTCGAACGCGAAGGCATCGACTGTGATTACCGCAAGGGCGGGGTGCTGTATTGCGCCGCGCGTTATCCGGAACAGGAGGCCAGCCTGCGTGATTATCTGGCCAAGCTGCACGCCCAAGGCCTGACCGACGACGATTATCGCTGGCTCAGCCGCGAACAACTCGCTCAGCAGATCCGCATCGCCAAACCTTACGGCGGCATTTACGCGCCACACGTGGCGACCATCCACCCGGCCAAACTGGTAAGGGGCCTGGCGCGCACCGTGGAGAGCATGGGCGTGAAGATCTACGAAAACAGCCCGGTCACGCACTGGCAATCGGGCAGCTTGCGCACGGCCAAAGCCACCGTGCGCAGTCGCTGGATCGTTCCGGCGGTGGAAGGTTATTCGGTGACATTACCGCCACTGGGCCGCTATCAACTGCCGGTGCAAAGCCTGATCGTCGCCACCGAACCGCTGTCCGCCGCGACATGGGAGGAAATCGGCCTCAGTCGTGGTCAGGCCTTCAGCGAATTCAGTCGTCAGGTCACGTACGGCCAGCGCAGCGCTGATAACCGTCTGATTTTCGGCGCCCGCGGCGGCTATCAGTTCGCCGGCAAGCTGCGCCACAACTTCGACCTGACCCGCGACGAGGTCGAGTTGCGGCGCTATCTTTTCGGCGAACTGTTCCCGCAACTGAAAAATGTCCAGATCACCCACGCATGGGGCGGCAACCTTGGCATGTCGCGGCATTTCAAACCGCACATGCTCTGCGATCGCGCCAACGGCATTGCACTGTCCGGTGGTTACGGCGGGGAGGGCGTCGGTGCCAGCAACCTCGGCGGACGTACCCTGGCGGATCTGATTCTTGAGCGCGACAGCGAGCTGGTTGAACAGCCATGGGTGCTCGCGGACGGAGGAATTCACGCACTGCGTACCTGGGAGCCGGAACCCTGCCGCTGGCTCGGTTACAACGCGATCATCAAAAGCTTCGTTCACGAAGACCAGACGCTGGCCAACCCGGCCACCGCACCGTGGCGGCGCAAACTTGCCAGCCAGGTGGCCGGGTTCATGGAAGGTTTCATGCACTGAAAGTCGCTTTACTTTAAGACAGCCCCAAGACAGGTAACGCCATGAGCATCACCCAGTTCAAAAATACCGCCACGCTCCCCCTGGATGAATCCAGCCCGGTCGCCGTTCCCCTTGGCGAGCCGATTGCCATTGCTTCGACCACCAGCGTTGAACGCGACGACGGTGTCGAAACCGGCGTCTGGGAGTGCACCCCCGGCCGCTGGCGCCGGCAGATCACTGCGCAGGAGTTCTGCCATTTCATCTCCGGGCGCTGCACGTTCACCCCGGACGACGGCGGCGAAACCCTGCACATACAAGGTGGCGACGCACTGATGTTGCCGGCCAACACCCTCGGTATCTGGGATATCCACGAGACCGTGCGCAAGACCTACGTGCTGATTTTCTGATTGCTTGATCCCTTTGATTGCCTGCCAACAACAATAGCCTCTACAGGAATCGACCCATGATCCAGAAAACCCTCGCCTTGGCGCCGCTGCTGCTGGCCGCCTCCATCAGTCACGCCGCCGACACGGTCAAGGTCTACAACTGGTCCAGTTACATCGCGCCGGACACCACCAAGAACTTCCAGAAAGAAACCGGCATCGGCGTCACCTATGACGTCTATGACAGCAACGAAACCCTGGATGGCAAGTTGATGACCGGCAACTCCGGTTACGACGTGGTGTTCCCGTCCAACCACTTCATGGCGCGGCAGATTCAGGGCGGGGCTTTAAAGAAGCTCGACAAGAGCCAGTTACCTAACTGGAAGAACCTCAATCCGGTGCTGCTCAAGGCCTTACAGACCAATGATCCGGGCAACGAGCACGGCTTCCCCTACCTTTGGGGCAGCACCGGCATCGGTTACAACGTCGCCAAAATCAAGGCAGTGTTGGGCGATGACGCGCCGGTGGATTCCTGGGACCTGATCTTCAAGCCTCAATACATGGAAAAGTTGCAGAAGTGCGGCGTGGCGATTCTCGACAACGGCCCGGAATTGCTCCCGGCGGCGCTCAACTACCTGGGCTTGCCGCACCACAGCAAGAATCCCGAGGACTACAAGAAAGCCGAAGCGCTGCTGATGAAGGTGCGGCCGTACGTCAGCTACTTCCATTCCTCGAAATACACCAGCGACCTGGCCAATGGCGACATTTGTGTGGCGGTAGGTTTTTCCGGCGACATCCTGCAAGCCGAGAGCCGCGCCAAAGAGGCGAAAAACGGCATCGAAATCGGCTATGCGATTCCCAAGGAAGGCTCGGCAATCTGGTTCGACATGGTCGCCATGCCCAACGATGCGCCGGACGAGAAGGCCGGTTACGCGTTCATGAACTACCTGCTGCGCCCGGACGTGATGGCTGACATCAGCAACTCCGTGCACTACGCCAACGGCAACGAACAAGCCGACAGCCTGATCGACCCGGCGATCAAGAACGACACCAAGGTCTACCCGAGTCCGGAGATGATGGGCAAGTTGTTTGCGCTCGAAGCGATGCCGTTGAACATTGACCGGATTCGTACGCGGGTCTGGAACAAGATTCGTACCGGTAGCTGATACAACAAAAATCCTGTGGGAGCGAGCTTGCTCGCGAAGGCGTCCGTTCAGCCGACAGCCATGTTGGATGACACACCGCTTTCGCGATCAGGCTCGCTCCCACACTGGTTTCCAGCGTCTGTAATTGATTGATATCAATGCACTGGCACTTGCACTTGCACTAATAAGTGGCAAAAAGTGAGACGCTTTCGACAAAAACAAACTTAGCTTTATTTAATAATTAAATAGAAAATCGTCAGACAATTAGGCTAAAAGCCGCTCGCAAAAACATTCTTTCGACCGCGCAGGCTTTGTTTACGGCAGTTTTACGAAACAGCCCGATTTGATCTCAAAAAAATGCTTTACGGCAGATTTCAAATTGTGTCAGGTTTCTGATGCCTTCATTGGGCGAGTGATAGGACGATCTCGCCAGAGATTGTCGCTATCTGACAAAAACTGTTCCATTGCTAAACAAGGTAGTGTGTTTATGTCGAAAGTTAAAACGAATGCTATTGATACCGCCGAACAGGCTTTCCAGCTGTCGGCAGCGCCTCAACCACTGGCCGCAGCCAGCTCGGCGTATAACCAGATCAATAGCTTCAGCCATCAATACGATCGTGGCGGCAACCTCACGGTCAATGGCAAACCCTCCTACTCCGTCGACCAGGCTGCAACCCAGTTGCTGCGCGACGGTGCTGCCTACCAGGACAAGGATGGCAGCGGCAAGATCGAACTCACCTACACGTTCCTGACTTCGGCATCGTCCAGCACGATGAACAAGCACGAGATCACCGGGTTCAGTCAGTTCAGCGCTCAACAACAGGCTCAGGCCAAGCTCGCCATGCAGTCCTGGGCCGATGTGGCCAACGTGACCTTCACCGAGAAAGCCTCGGGCGGTGACGGCCACATGACCTTCGGTAACTACAGCGGTGGCCAGGATGGTGCTGCAGCGTTCGCCTATCTGCCAGGTACCGGCGCCGGCTATGACGGCACTTCGTGGTATCTGATTAACAGTGGCTACACGCAAAACAAGAATCCGGATCTGAACAACTACGGTCGTCAGACCCTGACTCACGAAATTGGCCACTCCCTGGGCCTTGCTCACCCTGGCGACTACAACGCCGGTAATGGCAACCCGACCTACAAAGACGCGACCTACGGGCAAGATACCCGCGGCTACAGCGTCATGAGTTACTGGGGCGAGAGCAACACCAATCAGAACTTCAGCAAGGGCGGCGTGGAAGCCTATTCCTCGGGCCCGCTGATGGACGATATCGCTGCCATCCAGAAACTTTACGGTGCCAACACCACCACGCGCACCGGTGACACCACCTACGGCTTTAACTCCAACACCGGGCGTGATTTCCTCAGCGCCTCGTCGTCGAGTGACAAGGTCGTGTTCTCGGTCTGGGACGCAGGCGGCAAGGATACTCTGGACTTCTCGGGTTTCACCCAGAACCAGAAGATCAACCTCAATGACGCCTCGTTCTCCGACGTTGGCGGCATGGTGGGCAACGTGTCCATCGCCAAGGGCGCCATCATCGAGAACGCCATCGGCGGTTCGGGCAACGACCTGTTGATTGGTAACAGCGTGGCCAACGAACTGAAGGGCGGTGCCGGTAACGACATCCTCTACGGGGCTGGCGGTGCCGACAAGCTGTGGGGCGGTGCCGGTTCGGACACCTTTGTGTTCGCAGCCAGTTCCGATTCCAAGCCGGGTGCGATCGATCAGATCCTCGATTTCGTCAGTGGCCTGGACAAAATCGACCTGACCGGTATCACCAAAGGCGCCGGCCTGCACTTTGTCAGCAGCTTCACCGGTGCAGCCGGCGACGCGATTCTGACTTCGTCGGGCGGCAACAGCCTGTTGTCGGTGGACTTCTCCGGGCACGGCAGCGCCGACTTCCAGGTCAGCACCGTTGGCCAGGCAGCCACCAGCGACATCGTGGCTTGATGTGAAACAGGAAAGCGGCGCGTGATGCGCCGTTTTCTTCGCTTGCATCGTCCTGCCCGGTAGGCAAGGCTACATGCTGGAGTGAAATTTCCTATGAGTCGAAACGTTTTTACCTACATGAAGCAGGCGTGGCTAATGGCGGCGCTAATGATGATTTCCGGAGAAGCAACCATGGCAAGCAGCCTCAGACTCGAAGAACCCTCGGTATTCGCCGGGCACTGGCAGGCGACGCTGAGCGCCGGCACCGACGCCGCCGAAGCGCAAAAACAGCAGGACAAGCCATCGAACACCTGCGATGTCGAGTTGCAACTCAACCAGACGGTTGGCAAAGGCGCAGATTGTTTGAGCGCATGGTTCGGAAACGATGTCATCGGCTGGTTTCCCGATCCGGACGGTCTTTCCATTACCGGCAAAGAAGGGTCAAGAATAGTGTTCTTCAGCCGACAACATGACGGGCTTTATAAGAGCACTTTGAAGTCGGGCCTCATCGTTACATTCGAACGTGCAGCGAAGTAAATACGCAGGTTGCCAAGTTGAATATAAGGCAAGGCTTGAACGTTATAAGTGATGCCGACGTTCGAGCTGAAGTTGTTATTGAATTGTAAGCGGGTACTTGCAAATCATCTTTCGCAGGTAAGCGGAACATTAATTGAGTGCTCGCCTGATTTGGCGGGACCCATCATTTCAGGAAAAATCAATGAAGATGGCGAATGCCCCAGCCACCGCGCCCTTATTCAAGGCATTGGGTGACTATAAAAGCATTCTGATCAGCGTCGGATGCTTTACTGCGCTGATTAACGTGCTGATGCTGGTGCCCTCCATTTATATGCTGCAGGTGTATGACCGGGTGCTGTCGTCGCAGAACGAAACCACCCTGGCGATGCTGTCGCTGATGGTCGTCGGTTTCTTTGCCTTTATCGGTCTGCTGGAAGTGGTGCGCAGCTTCATCGTGATCCGCATTGGCAGTCAGTTGGAGCGGCGCTTCAATCTGCGCGTCTACCAGGCAGCGTTCGAGCGCAACCTGTTCAAGGGCGAGGGCAACGCCGGGCAATCGCTGGGCGACCTGACGCACATTCGGCAATTCGTCACCGGGCCTGCGCTGTTCGCGTTTTTCGATGCGCCGTGGTTTCCGGTGTACCTGTTCGTGATCTACCTGTTCAACGTCTGGCTCGGTGTGCTCGCCACCGCTGGCGCGCTGTTGCTGATCGCGTTGGCCTGCCTCAATGAATACATGACCAAAAAGCCGCTGGGCGAAGCCGCCGGTTTTTCACAGAAATCCAGCCAGTTGGCCACCAGTCACTTGCACAACGCCGAAACCATTCAGGCGATGGGCATGCTCGGTTCGTTGCGCAAGCGCTGGTTCCAGGTGCATTCGCGTTTTCTTGGCTTGCAGAATCAGGCCAGCGACACCGGCGCGGTCATCAGTTCGCTGAGTAAAACCCTGCGCCTGTGCCTGCAATCGTTGGTGCTGGGCCTCGGTGCATTGCTGGTGATCAAGGGCGACATGACCGCCGGCATGATGATCGCAGGCTCCATCCTCATGGGACGCGTGCTGAGCCCCATCGACCAGTTGATTGCCGTATGGAAGCAGTGGAGCGGGGCGAAGCTGGCTTACCGGCGTCTCGACGCGTTGCTGCAAGCCTTCCCGCCCAGCGATGACGCCATGGCGTTGCCGGCACCGAAAGGCCAGATCACCTTCGAACAGGTCAGCGCCGGCCCGCCGGGGCAACGCGCGGCGACCCTGCACATGGTCAATTTCAATCTCGGTGCCGGCGAAGTGCTCGGCGTGCTGGGCGCATCCGGTTCGGGCAAGTCGACCCTGGCCCGCGTGCTGGTCGGTGTATGGCCGACGCTCGGTGGCACGGTGCGGCTGGACGGCGCAGACATTCATCGCTGGAACCGCGACCAACTCGGCCCGTACATCGGCTACCTGCCACAGGACATCGAACTGTTCAGCGGCAGCGTCGCCGAGAACATCGCGCGTTTCAGCGAGGCTGACCCGCAAAAAGTCGTGACCGCCGCGCAACAGGCGGGCGTCCACGAAATGATCCTGCGCCTGCCGCAAGGTTATGACACCCAACTGGGCGAGGACGGCAGCGGCTTGTCCGGTGGCCAGAAGCAGCGAGTGGCACTGGCCCGCGCCATGTATGGCACGCCAAGCCTGGTGGTACTCGATGAACCCAACTCCAACCTCGACACCGTCGGCGAAGCGGCATTGGCCAGCGCCATTGCGCAGCTCAAGGCCCAGGGCACCACGGTGGTACTGGTGACGCATCGCTCTTCGGTACTGGCCCAGGCGGACAAATTGCTGGTGCTCAACGACGGTCGCTTGCAAGCCTTCGGCGCCAGTCAGGAAGTGCTCAAAGCGCTGTCCGGCGCCGCCAATGAACAACAACGCGAGAAACCTGCGCAAGCACCGGGCGGGCTTAGCATGAGTCGGCAGTATCAGCCCTCGACAAGGAATTCGGGTGTATGAGCAGCGCAAGCATGAACACTGAAAACGAAGCGAGCATGGAACACGCTTACGTCACCGAACGGCCGGAGCGCGATGCGAAATTCTTCGCACGCATGGGCTGGATTCTGGCCATTGTCGGCGCCGGCAGCTTCTTTACCTGGGCGGCTTTGGCGCCACTGGATCAGGGCATTCCGGTGCAGGGCACGGTGGTTGTGTCCGGCAAACGCAAAGCCGTGCAGTCGATGAGTGCCGGCGTGGTCAGCCGGATCCTGGTGCGTGAAGGCGAGATCGTGAAGCAGGGGCAACCGCTGTTCCGTCTCGACCAGACGCAAGTCGCCGCCGACGTGCAATCGCTGCAAGCGCAATACCGCATGGCTTGGGCCAGCCTGGCGCGTTGGCAGGCCGAGCGTGACAATCTCAAGCAAGTGACCTTTCCGGCAGAACTGAGCAACGATCCGGACCCGCGTCTGGCACTGGTGCTGGAAGGTCAACGCCAACTGTTCAGCAGCCGCCGCGAAGCCTTTTATCGCGAACAGGCCGGGCTGCGCGCCAGCATCGAAGGTGCCACTGCGCAACTGGCCGGCATGCGCCGCGCGCGCACCGACCTCAACGCTCAGGCCGACTCGCTGCAACAGCAACTGAGCAACCTGCAACCGCTGGCCGACAACGGCTACATCCCGCGCAATCGCCTGATGGAATATCAGCGCCAACTGTCGCAAGTGCAGCAGCAACTGGCAGAAAACACCGGTGAAAGCGGTCGCGTGGAGCAGGGCATCCTCGAATCGCGCCTGAAGCTGCAACAGCACAGCGAGGAATATCAGAAGGAAGTCCGCACGCAACTGGCCGACGCGCAGCTCAAAAGCGTGACCTTGTCGGAACAGCTGACCTCGGCCGGTTTCGACCTGCAACACAGCGAGATTCTGGCCACTGCCGAAGGTGTGGCAGTCAACCTTGGCGTACACACCGAAGGCGCCGTGGTGCGTCAGGGCGAAACCCTGCTGGAGATCGTTCCGCAAGGCACCACGCTGGAAGTGGAAGGGCATTTGCCAATCCACCTGATCGACAAGGTTGGCTCACATTTGCCGGTGGATATCCTGTTTACCGCGTTCAACCAGAGCAAAACCCCGCGTGTGCCGGGCGAGGTCAGCCTGATTTCCGCCGACCAGATGGTCGATGAGAAAACCGGCGTGCCGTATTACGTGCTGCGCAGCAGCGTCAGCGACCAGGCCATGGAAAAACTCAACGGGCTGGTGATCAAACCCGGCATGCCGGCAGAAATGTTCGTGCGTACCGGCGAGCGTTCGCTGCTCAACTATCTGTTCAAACCGCTGCTCGACCGGGCCGGTTCTGCGTTGACCGAAGAATAAGGATGTTCGGCTGTATGAATAAGCTTTCCATGCTCGCAGCAGCATTGATGCTGCTCGCGAGCCACTCGGCGGTAGCGGCCATGGGGCCGTTCGAGATTTACGAACAGGCGTTGCGCAATGACCCGGTGTTCCTCGGGGCGATGAAGGAACGCGACGCGGGCCTTGAGAACCGCGCCATTGGCCGCGCCGGGTTGCTGCCGCGAATCGGCTACACCTACAACAAGGGCCGCAACTCGTCCAAAGCCACGTCCCTTGATGAGCGTGCGCGCAATCGCACCGACGATCGCAATTACAGCAGTTACGGTTCGGCCCTGACATTGCAACAGCCGTTGCTCGATTACGAAGCTTATGCGGCGTATCGCAAGGGTGTGGCGCAGGCGCTGTTCGCCGACGAGAACTTTCGCGGCAAGAGTCAGGAGTTGCTGGTGCGGGTCCTGGATAACTACACCAAGGCCTTGTTTGCCCAGGACCAGATCGACATCGCTCAGGCGAAGAAGAAGGCCTACGAACAGCAGTTCCAGCAAAACGAGCACATGTTCAAGCAGGGCGAAGGTACGCGCACCGATATTCTTGAAGCCGAATCACGCTATGAGTTGGCGACGGCCGAGGAGATCGAAGCGCGCAACGAACAGGATGCCGCGCTGCGTGAACTGGGTGCGCTTGTCGGTGCGCCTGCGGTGGATATCGGTGATTTGGCACCGCTGGATCAGAACTTCCAGACCTTCGCGCTGATGCCGGCCAACTACGACACCTGGCACGAAATGGCGATCAGCAATAACCCGAACCTGGCTTCGCAACGTCAGGCCGTGGAAGTGGCGCGTTACGAGGTTGAGCGCAACCGTGCCGGGCACCTGCCGAAAATCAACGCCTATGCCTCAATGCGCCAGAACGAATCGGAAAGCGGCAACACCTACAACCAGCGCTACGAGACCAACACCATCGGCCTGGAAGTCAGCGTGCCACTGTATGCCGGTGGCGGTGTGTCGGCGTCCACCCGGCAGGCCAGCCGCACCATGGAACAGGCCGAGTATGAGCTCGATGGCAAGACCCGCGAGACGCTGATCGAACTGCGTCGTCAGTTCAGCGCTTGCCTGTCCGGGGTGAGTAAATTGCGCGCTTACCAGAAAGCCCTGAGCTCGGCCGAATCACTGGTGGTGTCGACCAAACAGAGCATCCTCGGCGGTGAACGGACCAATCTCGACGCGTTGAACGCCGAGCAACAGCTGTTCACCACCCGCCGCGATCTGGCGCAGGCGCGCTACGACTATTTGATGGCCTGGACCAAATTGCATTACTACGCCGGGACCTTGAACGAGCAGGATCTGGCGCGGGTGGATGAGGCTTTTGTGGTCGCTCACCAGCCCTCACCCTAACCCTCTCCCAGAGGGAGAGGGGACCGATCCGGGGATATTGCAGAAGTACACCGACTTGAACGAGCGCTAGCGAATCCAACATTTCAGGTCGATGCATGACGCAAGACACCTCGGTCAGCTCCCTCTCCCGGGGGAGAGGGCTGGGGTGAGGGGAACAGGCAACACCGCAGAAGACCCTGCATAAAACAATAAAAGTGAGTGGTGAACATGGAAGTACGCATCAAACCGATTTCGGTCGGCACCCTGTTGCTCGCAGTCTCCGTAACCCAGGCGCATGCTCAATACCTGGAGGCCGGTCAGCCCGGCGATCCCGCCAGTTGGCGCAGCGCTGAATTCCAGCGCGACTGGGGCCTCGCACGCATGCAGGCTGATCAGGCCTATGCGGCGGGCATCACCGGCAAAGGCGTGAAAATCGGCGCCCTCGACTCCGGCTTCGATGCCGCCCATCCAGAGTTCGCCACCGAGCGCTATCACCCGGTACTCGCCAACGGCAGTTACGTTGACGGCTCGCCGTTCAACGTCGACGGCACCCTCAACCCCAACAACGATTCCCACGGCACGCACGTGGTCGGCACCATGGGCGCCGCGCGCGATGGCGCCGGCATGCACGGCGTGGCGTACAACGCGCAGATCTACGTGGGCAACACCAACAAGAACGACAGCTTCCTGTTCGGCCCCAATCCCGATCCGCGTTACTTCAAAGCGGTGTACGACGCCTTGGCCGACGCCGGCGTGCGCGCAATCAACAACAGTTGGGGCAGTCAGCCGCCGGATGTCAGTTACCGCACACTGGCCGATCTGCATGCGGCGTACGCCCAGCACTTCAACAAAGGCACCTGGCTTGACGCGGCGGCCGACGTCTCCCGTCGCGGCGTGATCAACGTATTCAGTGCCGGCAACAGCGGTTACCCGAACGCCAGCGTGCGCTCGGCATTACCGTACTTTCAGCCAGATCTGGAAGGCCACTGGCTGGCCGTGTCCGGGCTCGATCAAAGCAATCAGCAGAAGTACAACCAGTGCGGTCTCGCCAAGTACTGGTGCATCACCACGCCTGGGGCGAAAATCGACAGCACCATTCCCGGTGGCGGTTATGCGATCAAGTCCGGCACCTCGATGTCGGCGCCGCACGCCACTGGCGCACTGGCGCTGGTGATGGAACGTTACCCGTACATGAACAACCAGCAGGCGCTGGAAGTGCTGCTGACCACCGCTACGCAACTTGATGGCTCGGTGACCGATGCACCCACCGAACGGCTTGGCTGGGGCGTGGCCAACCTGAACCGGGCAATGCGCGGGCCGGGGCAGTTGCTCGGGGCGTTTGATGCCAATCTGGCGGCCGGGCAGAACGATGTCTGGAGCAATGACATCTCCGACAAGGCGCTGATCCAGCGTCAGGGCGAAGACCTCGCCGAGCACACGGCCTGGCAACAAACCCTGCAAGACAAGGGCTGGCAGAACGGCGTTGCAGCCGGCGCCAGTCAGCAGGATCAGACGGATTACGCCATTGGCACGGCGCGCGATGCCGCAGCGGCCAACCGGGTGTATCAGGGCAGCCTGATCAAGTCCGGAGCAGGGCGCCTGTTTCTCACCGGGGACAACACTTATCGCGGGCCGACGACGGTCAACGGCGGTCTGCTGAGCGTCAATGGCTCGCTGGTTTCGGCCGTTACCGTGAACGACGGCGGCACCCTTGGCGGCTCCGGGCGGATCGGTTCGCTGACCGCCAACAGCGGCGGGCGTGTGGCCCCGGGCAACTCCATCGGCACCTTGAACGTGGCCGGTGACGTGACCTTCGCCCCAGGTTCGACCTACGCGGTGGAACTGTCACCGACCAGCAGCGACCGCATCGTCGCCGGTGGCGCAGCGAACATCAGCGGCGCCACGGTCAGCCTGTCGCTGGAGAACAGCCCGACGCTGCTCAGCGCAGCCGAAACGCAAAGCCTGCTGGGTCGTCAGTACAACATCCTGCAAGCGGCCGGTGGCATTCAGGGCCAGTTCGGGGCGGTGCTGCCGGATTACCTGTTCATTGGCGGCAGCCTCGATTACGCCGCCAACGGCATTCAACTCGATGTCGAACGCAACGCGACCCCATTCGCCAGCGTTGGCCAAACGCCGAATCAACGTTCGGTAGCCGCTGCCGCCGAAAGCCTGGGCGCCGGCAATTCGGTGTACGAAAGCCTGCTGTTGTCGGCCGATGCGGCTTCCGCGCAGCAAGCCTTTCAGCAACTGAGCGGAGAAATCTTCCCCGCCCTCGGTTCGATGCTGATCAACGACAGCCGCCAGTTGCGCGATGCCGTGGGCGAACGCCTGCACGATGCTTCGACAACGCAAAACAACGGCTGGATCAAGGCTCTGGGCGCTTGGGGCACCACGGATTCCGGTCACGACACGGCGGGTTACAGCACATCGATCGGCGGCCTGCTCGCCGGTGTTGATGGTGCGCTCGACGAGCAGACCCGTATCGGACTGGTCACCGGTTACAGCGACAGCTCGCTGAGCATGGGCTCGGGCACTCACTCATCGGCCAAGGTCGACAGCTACCACCTCGGCGCCTACGCCGGGCATGAAATCGGCGCCTGGCGCCTGAGCACCGGCGCGGCCTACAGCTGGCATCGCGCCGATGTGAAACGCGATCTGCAATACGGCAACGTCAGCGCCAAACAGAAAACCAAGGTTGATGCCGCCACCACTCAAGTGTTCGGTGAAGCGGCCTATCGACTGCACCTGCAACCGTTGGCGCTGGAGCCGTTCGCCAACCTCGCTTATGTGCATCTGGACAGCGAAGGCTTCACCGAGAAGGGCGATGCGGCGGCCCTGAAAAGCTCCGGCGATCAGCGTGATGCAGTGCTGAGCACCCTCGGCGTGCGGGCGATCAAGACCTTCAACCTGGCGAATCAGCAGTCACTGGATGTCAGCGGCCACCTCGGCTGGCAGCACAGCCTGAGCGACATCGAATCCGAACAGCATCTGCGCTTTGCCAGCGGTGGCACGCCGTATTCGGTGGAAAGTTCGGCACTGGTACGCGATGCCGCGCTGGTTGGCGTGCAGGCCAGTCTGGCCTTGAGCAAGGACGTACGGGTCAACCTCAATTACGACGGGCAATTGGCCAATCGCGAGAAGAGCCATGGCGTTGGTTTGAGCCTGAACTGGCAGTTCTAATCGCTGCGCTCCGATCGTTCCCACGCTCCGCGTGGGAACGCCTCTAGGGACGCTCTGCGTCCAGTGACGCGGAGCGTCACGGGCTGCATTCCCACGCGGAGCGTGGGAACGATCGGAGCTCTGCGTGGGAACGATCAGGATTTTTCGCAACATCACTAAGGAAGATCGCTGGATGAATAAGAATAAAACCCCCGCGCAAACGGGTGGCCGCTTTGCCCTGAAAACGCTGACGTGCGCCGTGTTGTGTGCACTCGGCACCGCACACGCTGCGTCTTACGTGGAAAACGGTCGCACAGGCGATCCGGCAAGTTGGCGCAGTGCCGAGTTTCAGGCCGACTGGGGGCTGAGGGCCATCGGTGCCGATCACGCTTACGCCGCCGGCTACACCGGCAAAGGCGTGAAGCTGGGGATCTTCGATCAGCCGGTCTACGCCGCGCACCCGGAGTTTTCCGGCAGCAATAAAGTCATCACCCTGGTCACCAGCGGCATTCGCGAATACACCGACCCCTACATCCCGGTCAAAGCCGGGGATGCGTTCCGTTATGACGGTTCGCCCTCGGTCGGCTTCGACGGCAAACTCGGCGCCCACGGCACCCACGTCGGCGGCATTGCCGCAGGCAGTCGAGATGGCGGGCCGATGCACGGCGTAGCCTTCGGCGCGCAAATCATCAGCGCCGACAACGGCGACCCGGGCCCGGAAGACGGCATCGTTCGCGGCAACGACGGTGCGGTGTACAAGGCCGGTTGGGACGCGCTGATCGCCAGTGGCGCGCGGATCATCAACAACAGTTGGGGCATCGGCATCACCGACCGTTTCGACCTCGGTGGCCGCGACCCGGCGTACCCGCACTTCACCGTCAACGACGCGCAAGTGCAGTTCAACGAGATCCGCACGCTGCTCGGTACCAAGCCCGGTGGCGCCTACGACGGTGCGATCGCCGCAGCGCGCAGCGGCATCGTGACGATCTTCGCCGCCGGCAACGACTACAACCTGAACAACCCGGACGCCATCGCCGGCCTCGGCTATTTCGTCCCGGAAATTGCGCCGAACTGGATTACCGTCGCCGCGTTACAGCAGAACCCGGATCTGGCCAGCGCCAATCCGTACATCATGAGTACGTTCTCCTCGCGTTGCGGCTACACCGCGAGCTTCTGCGTTTCGGCGCCGGGCACAAAAATCTACAGCGCGATCATCGAAGGCACTAACGCCGACAACCTCACCACCGGCTACAAAAATTACAACGGCACCTCGATGGCCGCGCCGCACGTGGCCGGTTCCATGGCGGTGCTGATGGAGCGCTTCCCGTACATGACCGGCGATCAGGTCGCCACAGTCTTGCGCACTACCGCCACCGACCTCGGCGCACCGGGCATCGACGCCTTGTACGGCTGGGGCATGATCAACCTGCGCAAAGGCATTGATGGCCCGGCGATGTTCGTCACCGAGCAGGATATTCCTGAAGAGTTCCGCATTCAGGGGGCCTACGGTTCTGGCCAGTTCGTGGCGGATCTGCCAGGCATCGGCGCGATCATTGATCAAGGCAAACCCACCGAACGCGTGTGCAACGACATCACTTGTGGCCTCGATACCTGGCGCAACGACATTTCCGGTCACGGCGGTTTGACCAAGCAAGGCATTGGTACGCTGGTGATGACCGGTAACAACAGCTACAGCGGCCCGACCCTGGTCAATCAGGGCCGTCTGGCCATCAACGGTTCGCTCGCTTCGGCAGTGACGGTCAATGACAGCGGGATTCTCGGCGGTAATGGTCGCATCGGCGCGTTGGCGGTGAAAAGCGGCGGCACCGTGGCACCGGGCAATTCCATTGGCACCCTGAACGTGGCAGGGGATGTAACCTTCGAGCGTGGTTCGACCTACGCGGTAGAAGTGTCGCCAACCAGCAGCGACAAGATCGTTGCCGGTGGCAAAGCGCTGATTGATGGCGCCACCGTCAGTCTGTCGCTGGAAAACAGCCCGACACTACTGACCACCACGCAAGTGAAAAGCCTGCTCGGCACTCAGTTCAATATCCTGCAAGCGGCCGGCGGCATCCAGGGGCAATTCGGGCAAGTACTGCCGGACTATGCCTTCCTTGGCGGCACGCTGGCCTACTCGGCCGCTGGCATTGAGCTTGAGGTCGGTCGCAACGGTGCTTCTTTCGCCAGTGTCGGTCTGACGCCCAATCAACGGGCGGTCGGTGCCGCTGCCGAGGCTTTGGGGGCCGGCAACGCGCTGTTCGAAACCCTGCTGTTATCGCCAAACGCCGCGTCGGCGCAACAAGCCTTCCAGCAGTTGTCCGGCGAAATTCACCCGGCCATTGGCACGATGCTGGTCAACGACAGCCGCTATCTACGTGAAGCGGTGGGCGAGCGTCTGCGCGAGCGTGATCTGTTCAACGCCAACGCACCCACCGATGACCGCAGCAATGCCTGGGTCAAGGTCCTGGGTTCGTGGGGCAAGAGCGATGGCGGGCATAAATATGCCGACTCCAACAGTTCCATCGGCGGGTTGCTGGCGGGGGTTGACGGTTTGATCGCTGAAGATACGCGCCTGGGTTTCGTTACCGGTTATAGCGACAGCTCGCTGAGCATGGGCAGTGGCACGCATTCGTCGGCGTCCGTCGACAGCTACCACCTGGGTGCATACCTGGGCCATCAGATCGATGCATTGCGCTTGACCGCTGGTGCGGCTTACAGCTGGCATCGCGTGGATGTGAAACGTGATCTGCAGTTCGGCGATGTCAGCGGCAAGCAGAAAACCAAGCACGATGCGGCGACCACCCAGGTGTTCACCGAAGCGGCTTACGACCTGGGCCTGCAACCGATGAATCTGGAGCCGTTCGCCAATTTGTCGTACGTACATTTGAACACCGACAGCTTCACCGAGAAGGGTGATGCGGCGGCGCTCAAGGGCGGTGAAGACAACCGCGATGTGGTGCTGTCGACCCTGGGCGTTCGCGCCAAACGCACCT
Organism: Pseudomonas sp. Irchel 3E19; assembly: GCF_900187585.1. Classification (NCBI taxonomy): domain Bacteria; kingdom Pseudomonadati; phylum Pseudomonadota; class Gammaproteobacteria; order Pseudomonadales; family Pseudomonadaceae; genus Pseudomonas; species Pseudomonas sp. Irchel 3E19. The sequence continues at coordinate 26,036 of NZ_FYDT01000002.1, read as the reverse complement.
TCGCGCTGTCGGAAAAACATCAGCTGGAACTGGGCACATCCCTGGGCTGGCAGCACAACCTGAGCGGTGTCGATGCCGACAGCCATCTGGCCTTCGCCAATGGCAACAGCGCCTACACCGTGCAGAGTGTGTCGATGGATCGTGATGCCGCGGTGGTCGGCGTGCGCGCCGGGTTGGCGCTCAATCGCGATGTCCGGGTCAACCTGGACTACAACGGGCTGATCGGTTCGAACGAGAAAGACCACGGTGTGGGTCTGACGCTCGACTGGCAGTTCTAAAGGAGCACTGGCAGTTCCCCAGGGAACTGCCAGTCCTGACTTGAAGGAAGAGAGAGCACAACATGGGACTGTTCGATTACAAAAATGCCGATGGCAAAGCGTTATACAGCGACGCGATCGCCCTGACGCTGTACGCCTACACGCCGACAGGGCAAGCCTTGCCGGGCACCGCCTGGAAGCCGGTCACCGCGACGGCGCTGGGTTATCAGGGCAAAGTTGGGCCACAGGGCACGTTCTTCGGCGAGAAGGACGGCTTCACCAGCGCCGAGGCTGAAGTGCTCGGCAAGTACGACGCCGCCGGCAAGTTGATCGGGATCGGCGTTGCCTTTCGGGGCACGGGTGGGCTGGGTTACAGCGACACCTTCGGCGACCTGAAAAACAACCTGCTGGCGGCCATCGGGCCGTCGGATTACGCGACTCAGTATGCGAAGAATGCCTTCGACAATTTGCTCAAGGCTGTTGCGGCGTTCTCCGTCGCTCACGGCATCGCGGCCAAGGACGTGCTGATCAGCGGCCACAGCCTCGGCGGTCTCGGGGTCAATAGCGTTGCCGAGTTGAGCGGCAGCAATTGGGGCGGCTTTTTCAAGGACGCCAACTACGTGTCGTTTGCTTCGCCGACCCAGAGCAGCACCGGCAACAACGTGTTGAACATTGGTTACGAAAACGATCCGGTGTTCCGTGTGCTCGACGGCACCACGTTCAGCACTGCGTCGATGGGCAAACACGACAAGCCGCACGATTCGACCACCGACAACATCGTCAACTTCACCGACAACTACGCGTCCACCGCGCAGAACCTGGTGCCATTTAGCATCGCCAATCCGCTGAACTGGTCGGCTCACAGTTCGCTTGGCTATGCCGACGGCTTGAACCGGGTGATCGATTCGACGTTCTACAACCTGACCCACAAAGACTCGACCATTGTCGTGTCCAATCTGGAGGAAGCATCCCGGGGGAAAACCTGGGTCGAGGACTTGGGGCGCAGCGGCGAACCGCACACCGGCAGCACCTTCATCATCGGTACGCAAAGCAGCGACTGGCTCAAGGGCGGGGCGGGCAACGACTTCCTTGAAGGCCTGGGCGGCGATGACCGTTTCCGTGATGACGGTGGCTACAACATCTTGCTCGGCGGCCAGGGTCACAACACCTTCGACTTGCAGAAGCCGTTGCAGAACTTCAGCTTCGCCAACGACGGTGACGGCACCCTCTATGTGCGCGACGCCTACGGTGGTATCAGCATGACCCGCGACATTGGCGCGCTGGTGAGCAAGGAGTCGGGGTCGTGGTGGAGCAGCAAGGAGATCACCTGGGGCGTGACGGCCAAGGGGTTGACCAATGGCAACGAGCTGACCCAGTACAACCACTCGCTCAGCGGCGACGGCTACGGCAATGCCCTGCACGCCACGGCCGACGGTGACTGGCTGTTCGGGCTGGGTGGCGACGACAAGCTGGTCAGCGACAAGGGCCATGTGACCTTCGTCGGGGGCGCGGGTAACGACGTGATGACGGCGGTGGGTGGCAACAACACCTTCCTGTTCAGCGGTGCGTTCGGGTTTGATGCCATCAACGGCTATCAAGGCAGCGACAAACTGGTGTTCATGGGCGTCGAAGGCGCGGGGCAGGGCTACGACTACAAGCAGCACGCTGCGCAGTCGGGCGGCGATACCGTGCTGAAGATTGGCGAGTTTGCCGTGACGCTGGTTGGGGTCGGAGTGGCTAACCTGTCAGACGCAAGTTTTGTGTTCGCCTAGATCCAAATGTGGGAGCGAGCCTGCTCGCGAAAGCGATGTGTCAGCAATACAAATGTTGACTGACACTCCTTCTTCGCGAGCAGGCTCGCTCCCACAGTAAAAGCAGTAAGTAGTTTTGAAATGCTCCGGGGCGTCCCCGTGGGGCGCCCTGGCTGTGAGCTATCTCTGACAATTCCAACAAAAGAGAGGCAATAGCGATGGGTGTGTATGACTACAAAAATCTCAGTACAACCGATTCCAAGGCGTTGTTCAGTGATGCCATGGCGATCGCGCTGTATTCCTACCACAACCTCGATAACGGCTTTGCTGCCGGGTATCAGCACAACGGCTTCGGCCTCGGCCTGCCGGCTACGCTGGTCACAGCACTGCTCGGTGGCACCGATTCCCAAGGGGTTATCCCCGGTGTTCCGTGGAATCCCGACTCAGAAAAACTCGCCCTCGACGCGGTGAAAAAGGCCGGCTGGACCCCGATCACCGCTTCGCAACTGGGCTACGACGGCAAGACCGACGCGCGCGGAACCTTCTTTGGCGAGAAGCCCGGTTACACCAGCGCCCAAGTGGAAATCCTCGGCAAATATGACGCCCAAGGCCACCTCACCGAACTGGGCATTGCCTTTCGCGGCACCAGCGGCCCGCGCGAGAACCTGATCCTCGATGCCATCGGCGACGTGATCAACGACCTGCTCGCCGCGTTCGGCCCCAAGGATTACGCCAAGAACTATGTCGGCGAAGCCTTCGGCAATCTGCTCGACGACGTGGTGGCGTTCGCCAGGGCCAACGGCCTCACCGGCAAAGACATACTGGTCAGCGGCCATAGCCTCGGCGGCCTTGCGGTCAACAGCATGGCCGACTTGAGCGGCGGCAAGTGGGGCGGGTTCTTCAACGATTCCAACTACATTGCCTACGCCTCGCCAACCCAAAGCAGTACCGACAAGGTGCTCAACGCAGGCTACGAAAACGACCCGGTGTTCCGTGCGCTCGACGGTTCGACCTTCACCGGTGCCTCGGTCGGCGTCCACGATGCGCCCAAGGAATCGGCCACCGACAACATCGTCAACTTCAACGATCACTACGCCTCGACGGCGTGGAACCTGCTGCCGTTCTCGATCCTCAACATCCCGACCTGGATCTCGCACCTGCCGACCGCGTACGGCGACGGTATGAACCGGATAATCGAGTCAAAATTCTACGATCTGACCAGCAAGGACTCGACGATCATCGTCGCCAACCTGTCGGACCCGGCGCGGGCCAACACCTGGGTGCAGGACCTCAACCGCAACGCCGAAACCCACAAGGGCAGCACCTTCATCATCGGCAGCGACAGCAATGACCTGATCCAGGGGGGTGGCGGCAGTGACTACCTTGAAGGCCGCGCCGGCAACGACACTTTCCGCGACAGTGGTGGCTACAACGTCATACTCGGCGGGCAGGGCAGCAATACGCTGGACTTGCAGAAGTCGGTGAACAGCTTCGACTTCGCCAATGACGGCGCCGGCCATCTGTACATCCGCGATGCCAACGGCGGGATCAGCATCACCCGCGACATCGGCGCCATCGTCAGCAAGGAGCCGGGTTTCCTCTGGGGGTTGTTCAAGGATGACGTGACCCACAGCGTCACGGCCAGCGGCTTGAAGGTCGGTAACAATCTCACGGCCTACGAGTCGAGCGTGAAGGGCGGCAGCGGCGCCGACACGCTCAAGGCACATGTCGGCGGCGACTGGCTGTTTGGTCTGGATGGCAACGATCACTTGATTGGCGGCGCGGGCAACGACGTGTTTGTCGGCGGTGCCGGCAATGACCTGATCGAGTCGGGGGGCGGGGCGGATACGTTCCTGTTCAACGGTGCGTTTGGGCAGGACCGGGTGGTCGGTTACACGTCCAATGACAAACTGGTGTTTCTCGGCGTGCAGGGTGTTTTGCCGGCGGAGGACTTCCGCGCCCATGCCGCGACCGTTGGACAGGATACGGTGCTGACGTTTGGCAACGACTCGGTGACGTTGGTCGGGGTGTCGCTGAATAGCCTGAGTACTGATGGTGTTGTGATCGCCTGATGTTGATGGGGTGCCGGTAAGGGCCCTTTCGCGAGCAGGCTCGCTCCCACAGGGGATTTGTAAACGACACAGATCCAGTGTGGGAGCGAGCCTGCTCGCGAAGAACGATAACTCGGCTTTAAAAGTGACTCATAAGCCACGACCTGACTCAAACCCCTGCGAAAACAGCAAATGCGGCCTAAAGCCAGCACGTGCGCACACGTTCTATAGCTAGCCGCCATTGAGTACAGGAGATTCAAACGTGAAAGGTTTCAAGAGGTCTGTCGGGGTTGTGGGACTGGCGCTGCTATCGGCCAATGCCTGGGCCGATCTGCCTCAAAGCTCGATTCTGAGCCGTTACGGAGTGACCACCGACCAACTGCCGAGCCCGGCCAAAACCGAGGCGGTGGAACCGGTCGAAGAGAAAAGCCGCTTTCAGATTCAGCCGGAACAGCCGTTCGTGACCTTCCGGCTGGGCGACGATAAAAAGCCGCAACCTACCGGCAATCTAAGCATCGACCGTATGGCGCAGCAGGACTATGAACGTTGCCAGCGCTTGCAGGGCGAAGTCGCCCGGCGGGGTGGAACGTACTTGCGTTGCGACGGCAGCATTCCAGGCATGCCTGTCAATCAATGATGTTTTTGTAGGCGCTGCCGAAGGCTGTGATCTTTTGATCTTGAACTTGCAAATCAAAGGATCGCAGCCTTCGGCAGCGCCTACAGGGGTATTGCTTCGTCAGTCTTCCTTGCGCACCGTGGCCACTTCATCGGCGCGCACTTTCACCTTGGCGCCGGAAATATCCTCGAACTCATAGAAGCCGTCGTCGGTTTTGGTCTTCGGCATGTCCTTGGTCAAATACTGGGTGCCGTTCTGCAGGGTAACCACGGTTTGCGTCGAGCAACCGCTCAACGCCAGCAGGGTAGCTACCGCCAACGGGATGCCCAGCGTCTTGATTTTCATACCCACGTCTAATTCCTCATTCGCTGTGATACCGAGCATTGTCGGTGTTCTAACGCCGTTGGTGCCATAGCGCCGGAAAAAGTTCGATGGGCCGGTGAAAAAATGCCATTGATCCTTTTCCGTTTGCACCGGGCAGGGCAGAGCTGGTATCTGTACGCATAACCAGTACTCGCTCACCATGGCCTTGAATTCCTGTGACTGCCAATCCCCTCGACGATCCGTTCTACTACCTTAACAACTTTGAGCAAGTGCTTGATTGGCTTGAGCTTCGCTATGCCGATGTGATGAGTGAAGCAGAACATGCGTTCATCCGCGACTTCAAGGCGTTACCACGAGCCTCGCAGGGTTTGCTGGTACGCATGGTGATGCGCAAGGGCCTGCATTTTCGTGCCGGCAAGCTCAACTACGCAGAAATCGGTGACATCGCCCAGGCGGCGCAATCGCTGCTGGATCAGGGCTGGATCGACGAACACGCACCACTGTCGATTGCCGAGCTGTTCGATATATTGCTCAAGGCCGAAATCCTGCAAGCCTTCGCGGCCTCTATCGAGCAGCCCAAGGGCCGCAAGGATGACTGGCTGCCGGCGCTGGCCGAGCAGTTCTGCGAGCCGCAACCCTTGCGTGACTGGGCGCCGGCGTTGAATGATCGACTGTTCAGCCTGACCATCATGGACCTGTGCGACCGCTTGCGTTTGATGTTCTTCGGCAATCTTTACCAGGACTGGTCAGAGTTCGTGCTCGCCGACCTTGGCATCTTCACCTATGAAAAAGTCCGGTTCTGCGCCGATTCCCGAGGCTTGCGCAGCCGCGACGACGTCGACGCCTGCCTGTTTCTGCACCATTGCCAATTGCGTTTCGAGGCTGGCGAAGCGATTGACAGCATCGTTGAGCAGGTCAGCGCCTTGCAGTTCGCCAATCCCTGGCTGCAGCGTCGACGCGACAAGGTGCTGTTCCAGATCGCCCAGTACTGTGAGCGCATCACCGAGTTTGCCCTGGCCCTGAGCATCTACCGGACTTGCGCTTATCCCGGCGCCCGATTGCGGACGATCCGCGTCCTGGAACGTTGTGGTGAATACGCGCTGGCACTGGAACTCGGAACCCAGGCCGAACAGGCCCCGCAAAGCGCCACCGAACACCAAGGCCTGCAACGCATCTTGCCGCGCCTGCGGCGCAAACTCGGTGGCCCACCGCTCAAACGCGCCACGCCGCGCCCGGTAGAACGTCTCGACCTGCATTTGCCGCGCACCGATCCGGCGCTGTCGGTGGAGTTTTATGTGCAGGCACATCTGCACGCTGACGATGGCCCCGTGCACTACGTCGAGAACAGCCTGATCAACTCACTGTTTGGCCTGCTGTGCTGGCCGGCGATTTTCGCGCCGTTGCCGGGGGCGTTTTTCCACCCGTTCCAGCGCGGGCCGGTGGACCTGCTCAATGAAGACTTCCAGCAACGTCGCGTCGAACTGTTCAGCGCCTGCCTCGCCGAACTCGATGATGGCCGTTATGCAAACACTATCCGCGAGCGGTTCGCCGCCAAGTGGGGCGTGCAGTCGCCGTTCGTGTTCTGGGGCGCAATGAATGAAGCGTTGCTTGAGCAAGCGCTGGCGTGTCTGCCCGCCGAACACCTCAAGCACTGGTTCCAGCGCCTGTTGCTCGATATCAAGGCCAATCGCGCCGGCATGCCCGACCTGATCCAGTTCTGGCCGCAGCACAAAACCTACCGGATGATCGAAGTCAAAGGCCCCGGCGACCGCCTGCAGGACAATCAATTGCGCTGGCTGGAGTTCTGCCACGAACATCAGATGCCGGTGGCCGTGTGTTACGTGCAATGGGCGGAGCAGAGCGCGTGAGTTACAGCATTGCAGTGCGGGCGCTGTGTGAGTTCACCGCCAAGACCGGCGACCTCGACCTGCGGTTCACGCCATCGCCGACGGCACTCGAAGGCATTGCCGGTCATCGCACCGTGGCCTCGCGGCGTAACGAGAAGTACCAGAGCGAGGTGGCGCTGGAAGGTGAATTTCGTCAGTTGAAGGTCAAGGGCAGGGCGGACGGCTACGATCCCGGGCAAAACTGCCTGGAAGAAGTCAAAACCTATCGCGGCGACCTGAGCAAGCAACCGGCCAATCACCGGCAGTTGCACTGGGCACAGGCGAAGGTCTATGGCTGGCTGATGTGCCGCAAGCTGGAGCTTGAACACATCAATCTGGCGCTGGTGTATTTCGACATCGTCAGTGAGAAGGAAACCTGTCTGGTCGAGGCGTTCAGCGCTGAAGCCTTGCAGGTTTTTTTCGAGCAGCAATGCGCTTTGTTCCTGTATTGGGCCGAGCAGGAAATGGCCCACCGCGAGGCACGCAATCTGGCCGCGCAGCAACTGGCCTTTCCCCACGCGGACTTTCGTCCCGGTCAGCGGTATTTGGCCGAATCGGTGTTCAAGGCAATCACTACCGGTCGTTGCCTGATGGCGCAGGCCCCGACCGGCATCGGCAAAACGCTGGGTACGTTGTTCCCCATGCTCAAGGCCTTGGCACCGCAGCAACTGGACAAGGTGTTTTTCCTTACGGCCAAGACACCGGGACGCAAACTGGCGCTGGATGCCAGTCAGGTGTTGTTCAAGCAATCGCCAGACTTGCCGCTGCGTGTGCTGGAGATGGTCGCCCGGGACAAGGCCTGCGAGCATCCGGACAAGGCGTGCCACGGTGAATCCTGCCCGTTGGCCCAAGGCTTTTATGATCGCCTGCCCGCCGCCCGTGAAGCGGCCAGCCGCATCCATTTGCTCGATCAGGCCGCGATGCGCGAAGTCGCCGCGCAACACACGGTGTGTCCTTATTACCTGAGCCAGGAAATGGCCCGCTGGGCTGACGTGGTGGTCGCCGACTACAACTATTACTTCGATTTCAGCGCGCTGCTGTTCGGTCTTGCCCAGCTCAATCAGTGGAAAGTCGCGGTGCTGGCGGACGAGGCGCACAACCTCGTCGAGCGCGGGCGGCAGATGTACAGCGCCAGTCTTGATCAGGCCACGCTGGGCAATGTGCGCAAAACGGCTCCCGAAGCGCTGAAAAAGTCGCTGCAACGGGTCAACCGTGAATGGAATGCGCTGCATGCGCCGCAACTGGCGGCCTATCAGGCTTACGACAAAGCCCCGGAAAAGCTCCTTCAGGCAATTTCCCTGTGTTGCTCAGCCATTGGCGATTACCTCAATGATCACCCGCAAGGGCTCGACAGTGGCTTGCAGAATGTCTACTTCGACCTGCTGCAATTCGGTCGGGTGGCAGAGCTGTACGACGAGCATTACCTGTTCGACATCAGCAAACGCGACCTCGATCGCAAGCGTCCGCTGTCGCAACTGTGCCTGCGCAATGTGGTGCCTGCCGCCTTCATCGGCCCGCGCCTGAAGGCGGCACGCAGCAGCGTGCTGTTTTCCGCCACGCTGAGCCCGCGCAACTATTACGCCGACTTGCTGGGCACGCCGGCCGACACGGTCTGGATCGACGTCGAATCACCGTTCAGTGCCGAACAATTGCAGGTGCAGATCGTCAGCCGCATCTCGACGCGGTTCAATCATCGGCAGGCGTCGCTGGAACCCATCGTCGAGCTGATCGCCCGCCAGTTCAGTGAGCGGCCGGGCAATTATCTGGCGTTCTTCAGCAGCTTCGATTACCTGCAACAGGTGGCGACTTTATTAGCCGAACGGCATCCGCACATTACCCTGTGGCAACAATCGCGGGGGATGGACGAAGGGGCGCGGCAGGCGTTTCTCGATCAGTTCACCGCCGACAGCCAGGGAGTGGGCTTCGCGGTGCTGGGCGGCGCGTTTGGTGAAGGCATTGACCTGCCCGGTGCGCGCTTGATTGGCGCATTCATTGCCACGCTTGGCCTGGCGCAACTGAACCCGGTCAATGAACAGTTGAAGTGGCGCATGGCCGCGATTTTCGGTGCCGGTTATGACTACACCTATCTGTATCCCGGCGTGCAGAAAGTGGTGCAGGCCGCCGGCCGGGTGATTCGCACGCGTGAGGATCGCGGCGTGGTGATGCTGATCGACGACCGCTTTGCCGAGAGCCGGATCAAACAGCTCTTGCCGCGCTGGTGGGCGATCAATCACGAAGCGGTCCCTCAATTTGCCGGATTGCCGCATACTTGCGCTCATGAAAATGGCCGGTGAGCGTAATGAGCAATAAACACAAGACCGCTGCAATCGAAGAGATGCGCTTTCGGTTGTTGATCGATGCGGTGGTCGACTATGCGATCTACATGATCGACCCGGATGGCATCATCACCAGCTGGAACTCCGGTGCCAAACGTTTCAAGGGTTATGAAGAGGCGGAAATTCTCGGCGAGCATTTCTCGCGCTTTTATACCGCTGAAGATCGCGCGGCCGGTCTGCCGCAACGCGCGCTCGATACCGCCATCCGCGAGGGCCGGTTCGAGGGCGAAGGCTGGCGGGTGCGCAAGGACGGCAGCAATTTCTGGTGCCACGTGGTGATCGATCCGATCATTGCCCCCGATGGCGAATTGCTCGGCTACGCCAAGATCACCCGCGACCTCACCGACCGCAAAATGGCCGAGGAAACCCTCAAGCAAAGCGAACAGCAGTTTCGCCTGCTGGTGCAGGGCGTTACCGATTACGCAATCTACATGCTCAGCCCCGAGGGCCTGGTCAGCAACTGGAACCAGGGCGCCCAGCGCATCAAGGGCTATCTGCCGGAAGAGATCATCGGTAAGCACTTTTCGATTTTCTACACCGCCGAAGACCGTGAACTGGGCGAGCCGCAACGGGCGCTGGAGATTGCCACCCGCGAAGGCCGCTTCGAGAAAAAGAGCTGGCGCGTGCGCAAAGACGGCACTCGATTCATGGCCCATGTCGTGGTCGATGCCATTCGCGGGGAAACCGGCACCTTGCTCGGTTTTGCCAAGATCACTCGTGACGTCACCGAAGCCCATCAGGCGCAGCAAGCACTGGAAAACACCCGTGAGGCGTTGTTCCAGGCGCAGAAGATGCAGGCCATCGGTCAACTCAGCGGCGGCATCGCCCATGATTTCAATAACCTGCTGACGGTGATTCTCGGCAACCTTGAAATCGTGCAAAAGCGCATTGGCGACGACCCGAAAATCACCCGTCTGCTGGAAAACGCCACGCAAGGCGCTTTACGCGGTGTATCACTGACCCAACGCATGCTCGCGTTCGCTCGCCGTCAGGAACTGAAGACCGAATCCGTCGATATTCCGCAACTGGTACAAGGCATCACCGGGCTGCTGCGCAGCTCGATGGGGCCGGGGATTCGCATCGAGACACGGTTTCCCGAAGACCTTGAGCCGGTCCTCGCCGACAGCAACCAGCTGGAATTGGCGTTACTCAACCTCGCCACCAACGCCCGCGACGCCATGCCCGACGGTGGCTGCGTGATCATCAGCGCAGAGCCGCAGGTCGTGCTCGAACTCGCGCATACCGATCTGGCGGCGGGCCGTTACGTTTGCCTCAGCCTGACTGACAGCGGTGAAGGCATGGACGCGCACACGCTGGCCTTGGCCAAAGACCCGTTTTTCACCACCAAAGGCGTGGGCAAAGGCACCGGGCTGGGCTTGTCGATGGTCCATGGTTTTATCGAGCAACTCGGTGGCCGCTTCATCCTCAAAAGCGAGCGGGCGCACGGCACCACCGCTCAATTGTGGATACCGGTGGCCGTCGAAGGCGCAGCGGCCAGGTCTTTGTACCTGCCCGTTGAAGCGGTTGCGGTGCCAAGGCTCAGCGTGCTGGTCGTCGACGATGACACGCTGGTGATGAACAGCACCATTCTGCTGCTCGAAGACCTCGGCCATCGCGTGGTCAGCGCCACTTCGGGCAACGCGGCGCTGGCGCTGTTCGATCAGGGCGAAGTCATCGACCTGATGATCACCGACATGGCCATGCCGCAGATGAGTGGCGCGCAACTGGCCCACGCCGTGCGTGTGCTCAAGCCCGATCTGCCGATCATCCTCGCCACCGGTTACGCCGACCGTCTGGAAGGCTTTGCGGCGCAATTGCCGCGTCTACCCAAACCGTTTACTCAGCTCAATCTGGTGGAAATCATCGCCCAGTCGATGAAAGGCCCGAGGGGGACATCCGGCTGAACTTGTCGGTCGCGGGGTCCTTCTAAACGGTTTCCCTGCCTCGGAGCGTACGCCTCGTGCCTCGCATATTGACCCAGCCAACGGCTGACGAAACCCTCACCGAACACGACGCCAAGATGTTCGGCTCGCCCAAGGAGCGGCTGGATTTCTATCGTCGGGAGATCCAGTACGAAACCAGCATTCTGGCCAATCGCACCGACGCCTATCTGGCGGCGCAGTCTTTTCTGGTGATTGCCTTTGCATCGTGCATGTCCAACCTCAACCCGGAGTGGGGCAAGTTATTCACGTTGGTGGTGCCACCGTTCCTGGCGTTACTGGGACTGCTCAGTTCGCTCAATGCCTGGCCAGGGATTCGCGCCGCGTATGACATCATCGATCACTGGCATTTCAAGCAGAGTCATTTGCTGCACAGCGAGCCGCTGATGGGCCTGGCCTATGACGAGTCGCCGCTGTTCAGCGAGACGGAGTCGAGCCACAAGGGGTATCGCAAGTCGCTGCTGTTTTCGGTGCGCACGCCGTGGATCTTTGCGACGTTCTGGGTGATGTTGGGGAGTTATGCGGTGTTTATTCAGGTGACGAATCCGGGCGGCTGAACGCTGGCCCTTCTGGCAAGAACCCCCCTGTAGGCGCTGCCGAAGGCTGCGATCTTTTGACGTTGATCGTTCCCACGCTCTGCGTGGGAATACATCCGCGGACGCTCTGCGTCCCAAACCAGAGTCAAAAGATCGCAGCCTTCGGCAGCGCCTACAGTGGGGCAATCAATCTGTCCCCTTAAGCGTTAGCTCGGCAATTCCAGATTATTCAGCACCCGGTTCACCGCCAGTTCCCCCAGCATGATCAGTTGCGCAATCCCCAACACCGTCCGGCGCTGCGGCGCGGGCAACAGGCGGGCGAAGTCGTGGGCGATGGTCTTGGCCGATGCCAGTGTTTCGAAGGCATCGAGCAGCAATTCCTCGTTTTTGGTGTCTGCGGTCGCGGCATACATCCCGCGGGTTTTACGCGGCGGCGGCGTGGAGCCGGGCGGGCAGAGGTAATGGTCGAGGGCACGGTCGGCGGCTTCGTGGAGTTTTTTTGAATCGAGGGATTCGTAGGGGGAGGCGGGGTCGATTTCGGGTGGGTTCGGTGTTGGTTTTATCATGGTGAAACTCCTTGAGAAATGGAGCCGTCAGCCATCGCTGCTAAACGAAGAGGGTGGCGGCTGTACGCGGGTTAGCAGACCAGGCTCAAGGATCCCGGCGCACCGAAGTGCCCCACGTAAAGCCGCCATAACGCAGAGGCGGGCTAACGTGCCTTGAAATTTGCCGGGCTGCTAAACCCGATCACTGAACAGTCAGCGACCGACCCACAATAGAACCCGCCCCCAAGGCGCACAAGCCGGCGGATTCTGGCGTAGCTGTAGGCAAAGGCGCAAGGTTTTGTAGCCTGCGAGAGTGTCTGGATTTGTCTGTTAAACATCGCTGTTTAAGGGGGCGGATCATTAAATCTGTCACGGTTAAAGCCCAAACTTGAGCTTCACTGGCGATGAAATAAATGCGTCGCCTTTTTCCGTCCTAATTCTCTCTTATTCCCATCTGCCTTATCTCCCGTTTACCCGTTAGGCTCGGAGCCGTTTGCCGCTTGGTCAAAGAAACATAGCGAAGTGAATCTGTGACTTTTAATGGCCCCTCCGTGAGGATATACAAATATTGCTACCCACCTCACATCTTCCTGCTTTAAGTACGTGTTAGAACAAAGGTAGCCTTGACCGGTAAAGGAGAGCTCGCGCGCACGACCAACGATGTATGCGCTATATCCGTCATAGTCGGGATCGGTGAATCTATATGCTTCTATCGCGGCAGCGGTCTCAGCATCGACATCGCGCCCGCCGAGTGAATCCGCCCACCGAGCGTACTCGAGTACATAGATTGGACTTTGGGTGCGTCTTATGGAAACCGAACGGACGTCACTCGATACGGGGATTTTTCTTTCCTGACCTCGACTGTCTGATACGGTAATGGTCGCTTTTCCTCGTCCGACGCTTCGAATTGCGCCGGTTTGATCGACCGTGGCAACCTCTGGCGCTGTTGATGAGTACGCGTATGGAGGAGTTCCTCCGGACGCTTGCCTGATGGTTATAGTGTGTTCTGGATCGACGGTGGCGGTCCATCTAAGTCCTGAACCCTTCAGTGATATGACGATTCCGCCGAACTCGATCGGAGTGGTGTCTACGACGAATGCGGGAACCGCCTTGATGGTGTAAAGGCGATCCGGAAACACCGCGGCGGTCGCTGGGTTGTTGCTCTTGTCCATCGACACCTTGTACTTGATTGTCAGCGCAGTGCCATGTCCGAGTTCCTTGAGATAACTATTGGGCAGCGCGACGGGCCAGAACCCCTGATTGACCCATGTTGTATTGACCTGATCGTTCCCGCCGTTCCAGATCGGGAGGTTGTGTACGCTGCCATCGACCTTTTTCCCTTCCACACTCATCCAGACCTGCTGACCCGCTTCAATCAGTGTGTGGAGCAGTCCGTGAATGGTTGCGTCTTTGCCTTCAAGCGCCATCACGTCCAGAAAGTTGTTGTCGTCCGCCTCAACGATCTTCGGCGAGATCAGCGCCGTGGCTGGCAATGCCAAAATATTCAGCGTCAGAGTCAGCGAAGTCGTGGGAACACCTTCGCGGTCGATGACATAAGTGACGGTCACTGGTTTGCCCAAGCTATAGGCCAGCACCGAACGCGGTACCGCGATTTCCAGTCCGGCGCTGACCAGCCGCTGGGGGCTGGTATAGGAACCGTTGGGCGGTGCGCCGGTCGCGCCTTGCCAGATCACGCTCAGCGTGTCGGTGGGCAACAGCGAACCTCGTGGCACTAAAACCCGAACTTCCGGCTGGGTCGGGCTGAAGTTGTCGCCGCTCTGGTCTTTGACGGTCGGCGCTTGAAGATTGAGCCGGTCCAGATGAATGTCCAGCCGCTTCTCCGGGGATTTTGTGGGGTTGCCCAACTGGTCGGTGACAATGAAGTCGACCACCGCACTCGAATTGTCGCCCGCTGCGCGAAACGCGTCGGTGAACAGCGTGCGGGTGATCGGTGCGTTGCCATCGGGGACATCGAAATCGACCTGGGTATCGCCGATCCGCAGTCGGATGCGGTCATAGGGTCGCCGGTTGTTATAGAAAAACCTGAGCTCCACGCCTTGCGCTGCGCGTTCGGCACTGACGCCGTTCTTGATCACGTCTGGGGGGATAACAAGATCCAGATTGTCCGGCGTACGCAGGTGATAGAGCACCAGCAGGTCACGGGAGTCTTCACTGGTGTTGCCGCCGACGCGGATAACCTTGTAATGCAGGCGGTTGACACCCTGCTTAAGGTACCCGTGTGGTATGTACAGACGCTGACGCAGCGTTTCTTCGCCCGGCTGGATGGTCACGCCGGTCACGGGGGTCAGGTCGTCGTTGATGTACAGATCCACGCGATCATAGGCCGCCATGGTCGAGGATTGCAGTTGTGACTCGGTCAAGGGGTCGATCAGGCACAGCAGGCCTTGGAGCTGGCCGTCGTAAAGCACTTGGGGAATGCCACCATGGGCGATGCCTGCCGGCCTCACCGGGGTGATCCAGCCCTGGATGATCACCGGGAAGAGCGCGAACAATTGATTGAGTACGGCGGACTGGATATCCATCACTTGCTCCTGGAGGCGAAAAGCCCGAATGCGCTCGGGAAGTGGGCTAATCAAACATCAGGCGGGGCAAGCGGGCTACTGTCAAAGTTGACAGGTAGGCGCCATTTTCGGACGAGTGGTTAACTCGGTCGGAGGTGCAAGAATGTTCTGCGGACGTATTGCGGTGGGGGAGGTACGGCAGGAGCGCCGCAGGCTGCGATCTTTAAAAGCCAGGTCAAAAGATCGCAACCTGCGGCAGCTCCTACAGGGGGCGGCGTGCAAATCACTCGGTTGTTTCAAGCTGGCGCCGCAACCCCTGCGAATTTTGCAACGACATCGGAATCGGCGGGAAATCCTCGTTCAACACACACAAATGCTCGATCGCGTCGGCAAATTTCACATCAGCTTTGTGGCGTAACGCCCGGTAGTGCTCAAACTGTTCGAGGTCCAGTTGCCCGGTTTCGAGTAATTCGTGGGCCGCACGATTCAGCGCCTGCGCCTCTTCGAACAGTTGACGATTGCGTTCCAGGGCCAAAGCCCTGCAAGCCTTGATTTGCGCAGGAGTCGAGCATTCTTTCATGACCGTAACCTTAAGTTTTCAAGGATTCCTTTTCATAGGCTTGTCGCCGCAGGGGAACCGAACCTGCCGGACCCCGTCGGACAGGGCCGGCGGGGGGTTATGGTTGTGACCGTTGACGATTGCGCAGCGATCCATTTTTTTTTCGGAAGAATTTCTAGCGCTTTTGATTCTTGCGTTTTTCATAACGGGCAAGAATCGGTTGGGTGCTGATGCCGTGCAGCAAAATGCTCAGTGCCACCACGGACAGCGTGATGTCGGTACACAGCGTCGCCACCGAATCACTCAGGCCATGGTTCAAGGCATAAAACAAATAGAAAAGACTGCCGATCCCGCGAATGCCGAACCAGCCGATCAACAACCGTTGGCGGCCCTCAAGCAAAGATCCCCACGGCATCAGCGTTACGCAAACCGGGCGAATCACGCAGAACAACACGCCACCGACCAGCAACGCGCGCCAGTCCCAGTGCGTCACCAGCAGCACGCCGAGCAGCGTCACCAGAAACACTTCCATGGCCCGTTCGACGAGACCCCCAAAGGACAGCATGTCGCCCATCATGATCCCGGCGGCGACCTGACTGTCCTGCAGTCGCTCGGTATCGCCATGCACCGCGTGTTGCGGTTCGACGTTCTGATGACCCACCACCGGTTGCACCAGATGTTCAGCGGGCGGCTCGCTGGCACCGGTGGAACTCACTTCCACTTGACGCAGGCCAAGTCCGGCAGCGAAGACCGACAGGAACCCATAACCACCGATGGCTTCAGCCACCACATAGGCCAGGGCGATCAGCGCCAAGGCCAGATAATCGTTGGGGCTCAGGGTGCTGTCGTCGTTGCGCAGGCGCATGGACAGCGTCAAGCGTCCGATGCCGCGACCCATCCAGTAACCGGTCAGCAGCCCGGCTGGCACGGCCCACAACAGGGCGTGCATAACCCAGCTCAGCCACAGGTCGGGATGCCCGGAGCCGTCGAGCATCAACATGCCAAGCAGCACAAAGGGGAAGGCGATCCCGTCATTGAGGCCAGCCTCGCCGGACAGGCCAAAGCGCACGCTGTCGACATCCCGCGCATCGTTGACCTGCACCAGCGCCGCGAGCACCGGGTCGGTGGGTGCCAGAATGGCGCCGATCAACAGCGACGGTCCCCACGGCAGTTGCAAGCCCCAGTGCAGCAACGCGCAGACGCCGGCGATCGTCAGCACCATCACCGGCCCAGCGAGGCCGAATGCGATTCGCCAGCGTTTATCGCGCAGGGGCAAACGCAATTTCAGGCCACAGACGAACAACGAAAAGAGCACCGCCACTTCCGTCAGGTGCTCCATCCACACCGAGGCGCTATCAACAGACAGTTTCAGCAGATCGAGGCCGCCGGGACCGATGCCGATCCCCAGCAACAGGCACACGGCCGAGGTGGTGACCGGCATCCAGCGCAGGTACGACGAGGTCAGTGCCAGGGTCAGCAGCACCGCGCCAAGCACCGCAACCCAGACGACAAAGGTCATGACTCACCGCCGGCTGATGCCTCAGGTATGGGAAGCCGCCCGGTCGGCGGCTTCAGTTTTTTATCGCAAACGGTCACAGCATCGGTTTGCCGCCGGTCACGCCGTAGCGCTGGCCGGTGATGTAACTGGCTTCGTCCGAGGCCAGCAGCACGTAGATCGGCGCGACTTCCACCGGTTGTCCGGGGCGACCCAGCGGGGTTTGTGCGCCGAAGTTCTGCACCTCGTCATCGGGCATGGTCGAGACGATCAGCGGCGTCCAGATCGGCCCCGGCGCCACGCAGTTCACGCGAATCTCCTTGGGCCCGAGCATTTGCGCCAGGCCACCGGTGAAGTTGGCAATCGCACCTTTGGTGGTGGCGTAGGCGAGCAGGGTCGGTTTGGGCATGTCCGAGTTGATCGAACTGGTATTAATGATAGATGCACCTGGGCGCATGTGTTTGATCGCGGCCTGACACAGCCGGAAAATGGCGGTGATGTTGACGTCGAAGGTCATCACCCATTCGTCATCGGGGATGTCTTCGAAGTTTTCGTGGGTCATCTGGAACGCGGCGTTGTTGACCAGCACGTCGATGCGCCCGAAACGTTCGACGGTTTGATCGACCAAGGCCTGACACTGGGCTTTTTGCGCGATATCGCCTGGCAGCAACAGGCATTGGCGACCGGCCTGTTCGACCCAGCGCGCGGTTTCCTTGGCGTCTTCGTGTTCGTTGAGATAAGCGACGGCGACGTCAGCGCCTTCACGGGCAAAGGCGATCGCCACGGCGCGACCGATGCCGCTGTCGCCGCCGGTGATCAGGGCGATTTTGCCGGCCAGCCGCCCGGAACCGACGTAGCTTTGTTCGCCACAGTCAGGGTACGGCTCCATTTTGCGTTGCGAACCGGGAACGGCTTGCGCCTGCGCGGGGAAGGGTGGTTTCGGGTAAGCGGTCATCGCGGGTCTCCGAGTCTCATGGCGGGTATGGGGGGTTGACCCGGTGTGTTTGCCGTGAGTTCGATCGGATTTGCGATGGATGTTTTGTCATGAACACTACAAGCCAATGTGGGAGCGAGCCTGCTCGCGAAGGCGGTGTGTCATTCAACATTTGTGTTGGTTGACAGGACGCTTTCGCGAGCAGGCTCGCTCCCACAAGGGCGTTGCTATTGACTCGGCACTAGCGATTGGCCAGAGCCCGCTCCATCCGCGCGATACCTTCTTCAAGCAACGCACGCGGGCAGCCGAAGTTCAGGCGCACGAATTGCTGGTGCTGATCGCCGAAGTCCAGCCCGGCACTCAGGCCGACCTTGGCCTGCTCAAGAAAGAACTGCTGCGGATTGGCCAGGTCCAGCGCCGAACAATCGAGCCACGCCAGATAAGTCCCCTGCGGCACATTGAGGGTCACGCCCGGCAAACGGCTGCGTACGGCTTCAACCAGATAATCACGATTGGCCTGCAAATAGGTTTTCAACTCGGCCAGCCACGGCGCGCCTTCGCGGTAAGCCACGCGGGTGGCTTCCATGCCCAGCGGGTTGACGCTGTCGACCATGCCGCAACGGGCGTGGTTGACGCGCTCACGCAGGGCGGCGTCCTGGATGATCATGAACGAGGTCTTGAGACCGGCGATGTTGTACGCCTTGCTGGCCGACATCAGGGTGATGGTGCGTTGGGCGATTTCCGGGCTCAGGGAGGCGGTCGGAATGTGTACGCGGCCGTCGAAGCACAGTTCGGCGTGGATTTCGTCAGAGATAATCCACGCGTCCTGAGCCACACAGATGTCGGCCACGGCTTGCAATTCTTCGCGGTCGAACACTTTGCCGAGCGGGTTGTGCGGGTTGCTCAGCAGCAACGCGCCGCCACCGTTGAGCGATTCACCCAGGGTGTCCAGCGGCGTGGCGTAGGTGCCATCAGGCTGCGCGAAAAATTCCAGTTCAACCTTGTTCAAGCCCCAATGGCCCGGCGCATGGCGCAGCGGCGGGTAATTCGGCACCTGCACCACGACATTCTGCTGCGGTTGCACCAGCGCTTTCAGCGCCATGTTGAAACCGGATTCAACACCCGGCAGAAAGATCAGCTCTTGCGGCTCGACCTTCCAGGCAAACTTGTTCCAGAGGTCGGCAACAATGGCCTCGCGCAGATTGTCCTGAGGCACGCTGTAGCCCACCAACGGGTGCAGCAAGCGCTGTTGCAAAGCCGCGATCACCACCGGTGGCGCAGCGAAATCCATATCAGCGACCCACATCGGCAGCACGTCGGCCGAATAGCGGCTCCACTTGGTGCTGCCGGTGTGGTGGCGGTCGAATACCTGATCAAAATCGAAAGTCATGCGCGGTCTCGTGAAGGCGGGTTGTTCAGGGGCGCCATGATAAACCCATGACCCTGCAGGAACACCCAAAACCTTGTGGGAGGGGGCTTGCTCCCGAATGCGCTGGGTCAGTCACATTGTTGTTTCTGACCCAGCGCATTCGGGAGCAAGCCCCCTCCCACAGGTTCCACAGCGCATGACCGATTGTCGCCGACGGTCGGTTTTCACACAGATCGTATGGTCTTTGTCTACAGTGAAAAAGTCGGCACACGTTTGCCGCAACCGTGATTGTCCAGAAAAAGCCCGGCTCAAGTACCGGGTTCCACCTGATCAGGAGTGCACGATGGATCTCAGCCGTCGTCAGTTCTTCAAGGTCGCCGGTATCGGCCTTGCAGGCTCTAGCCTGGGCGCGTTGGGCATGGCCCCGACGCAGGCCTTCGCCGAGCAGGTGCGTCACTTCAAGCTCGCCCACACCCATGAAACCCGCAACACCTGCCCGTATTGCTCGGTCGGTTGCGGCTTGATCATGTACAGCCAGGGCGATACCTCGAAGAACGTCGCGCAAAACATCATCCACATCGAGGGCGACGCCGACCACCCGGTCAATCGCGGCACCCTGTGTCCAAAAGGCGCGGGCCTGCTGGACTTCATTCACAGCCCGGGCCGCTTGCTGTATCCGCAAACGCGCAAGCCCGGCAGCAGCGAATGGACGCGGATCAGTTGGGACGAGGCGCTGGATCGCGTCGCCGACCTGATGAAGGCCGACCGCGACGCCAACTTCATCGAGAAGAATGCCAATGGGCAAACGGTGAATCGCTGGGTCTCCAGCGGGTTTCTCGCAGCCTCGGCGGCGTCTAACGAAGCCGGCTACATCACCCAGAAGGTGATTCGCAGTCTCGGCATGCTGGGGTTCGATAACCAGGCGCGTGTCTGACACGGCCCGACGGTGGCAAGTCTTGCCCCGACGTACGGCCGTGGTGCCATGACCAATACCTGGACCGATATCGCCAACGCGAATCTGATCCTGGTGATGGGTGGCAACGCCGCAGAAGCGCATCCGTGCGGCTTCAAATGGGTGACCGAAGCCAAGGCGCACAACGCGGCGCGGCTGATTGTGGTCGATCCGCGTTTTACCCGGACTGCTTCGGTGGCCGACTACTACGCGCCGATCCGCACCGGCACCGACATCGCCTTCATGGGCGGGCTGATCAATTACCTGCTGACTGAGGACAAGATCCAGCACGAGTACGTGCGCAACTACACCGATGTCTCGTTCATCGTCAAAGCCGGCTATGGCTTCGAAGACGGAATATTCAGCGGCTACGACGCAGCCAAACGCAGCTACACCGACAAGTCCGGCTGGGGTTACGAGCTGGGTGAGGACGGTTTTGTCAGAGTCGACCCGACCCTGCAAGACCCGCGCTGCGTCTATCAACTGATGAAGCAGCATTACAGCCGCTACAACATCGAACTGGCGAGCCAGATTTGCGGCATGCCGGTCGACGCCATGCAGAAAATCTGGGACGAAATCGCCACTTGCTCGACACCGGGCAAGACCATGACGATTCTCTACGCGCTCGGCTGGACGCAGCACTCCATCGGCGCGCAGATCATCCGCAGTGCGGCGATGGTGCAACTGCTGCTGGGCAACGTCGGCATGCCGGGCGGGGGCGTGAATGCCTTGCGCGGGCACTCGAACATTCAGGGGCTCACCGACCTCGGCCTGCTGTCGAACGCGCTGCCGGGTTATCTGACCCTTGGCAGTGACACCGAGCAGGACTACAGCGCCTTCATCAATAAACGCACGCAAGTACCGCTGCGCCCGGGCCAACTGTCGTACTGGCAGAACTACAGCAAGTTCCACGTCAGCCTGATGAAGTCGTGGTACGGCGCCAACGCCACGCTGGAGAACAACTGGAATTACGACTACCTGCCAAAACTGGACATCCCCAACTACGACGTCCTGAAAATGTTCGACCTGATGAGCCAGGGCAAGGTCAACGGCTACATCTGCCAAGGCTTCAACCCGATAGCGGCGTTGCCGGACAAGAACCGGGTGATGGGCGCGCTGGCCAAGTTGAAATGGCTGGTGGTGATGGACCCGCTGGCCACCGAGACCTCGGAGTTCTGGCACAACGTCGGGCCGTACAACGACGTTAAAAGTGAGGAGATCCAGACCGAAGTCATTCGCCTGCCGACCACCTGTTTTGCCGAGGAGGACGGCTCGCTGGTCAACAGCAGCCGCTGGCTGCAATGGCACTGGAAAGGCGCCGATGGCCCGGGCGAAGCGCAAACCGACATTCGCATCATGAGCGAACTGTTCCTGCGCCTGCGCAAGCGTTATCAGGCCGAGGGCGGCAAGTTCCCCGATCCGCTGTTGAAACTGTCGTGGCCGTACAAGATCCCGGACGAGCCTTCGCCAGAAGAGTTGGCCAAGGAACTCAATGGCAGCGCCGTCTCCGATTTCACCGATGCCACCGGCGCAACAATCAAGGGTGGCACGCAACTGGCCGGGTTCGGTCAGCTCAAGGATGACGGCAGCACCGCGTCCGGCTGCTGGATCTTCGCCGGCAGCTGGACTGAGGCCGGTAATCAGATGGCCCGGCGCGACAATTCCGATCCGTACGGCATGCATCAGCATCAAGGCTGGGCGTGGGCCTGGCCGGCCAACCGGCGGATTCTCTACAACCGCGCTTCGGCGGATGTCGCAGGCAGACCGTGGGACCCGAAAAAACGCCTGGTGTGGTGGAACGGCAAGGTCTGGGGCGGCACCGATGTGCCGGACTACAAGGCCGACGTGCCGCCGGAAGCCGGGATGAACCCGTTCATCATGAACCCCGAAGGCGTGGCGCGGTTTTTCGCCGTCGACAAGATGAACGAGGGGCCATTCCCCGAGCACTACGAGCCGTTCGAAACGCCAATCGGCATCAACCCGCTGCACCCGCAAAACAAGAAAGCCACCAGCAACCCGGCCGCCCGGATCTTCGATTCGGTCTGGGAAAGCCTCGGCGAAGCCAAGGACTTCCCGTACGCCGGCACCAGTTACCGGCTGACCGAGCATTTCCACTTCTGGAGCAAGCACTGCAAGTTGAACGCGATTGCCCAGCCTGAGCAATTTGTCGAGATCGGCGAAGTGCTGGCGAAAGAGAAGGGCATCGTCGCCGGCGACAAGGTGCGCGTGAGCTGTAAACGCGGCTTTATTGAAGCAGTGGCAGTGGTGACGAAAAGGATCCGGCCGTTGCAGGTCAACGGCCAGGTCGTGCATCAGATCGGCATCCCGCTGCACTGGGGCTTCACCGGCCTGACACGTCACGGTTACTTGACCAACACCCTGGTGCCGTTCCTCGGCGATGGCAATACCCAGACCCCGGAATCCAAGTCATTCCTGGTCAACGTGGAGAAACTGTAAATGGCCAGCCAAGACATTATTGCCCGCTCCGCCACCACCACAGTGCCGCCGTCGGTGAGGAATCAGGAAGCGGTGGCCAAGCTGATCGACACCACCAAATGCATCGGCTGCAAGGCCTGCCAGGTTGCCTGCTCGGAATGGAACGAGCTGCGCGACGAGGTCGGCCACAACCACGGCACCTACGACAATCCGCAGGACTTGAGCGCCGAAACCTGGACGCTGATGCGCTTCACCGAGCACGAAACCGACGCCGGCAACCTCGAATGGCTGATCCGCAAGGACGGTTGCATGCACTGCGCCGAGCCCGGTTGTCTGACGGCATGCCCCAGCCCCGGCGCGATCATCAAGCACGCCAACGGCATCGTCGACTTCGATCAGGATCACTGCATCGGTTGCGGTTATTGCATCACCGGTTGCCCGTTCAACATTCCGCGCATCTCGCAGAAAGACCACAAGGCCTACAAATGCACCTTGTGTTCGGATCGCGTCGCGGTGGGGCTGGAGCCGGCTTGCGTGAAAACCTGCCCGACCGGCGCCATCGTCTTCGGCACCAAGGAAGACATGAAGGAACACGCCGCCGAACGCATCGTCGATCTGAAAAGCCGTGGCTTTGAAAACGCCGGTTTGTACGACCCCGCAGGCGTCGGCGGCACGCATGTGATGTACGTGCTGCACCACGCCGACACGCCGAACATCTACGCCAATCTGCCGCAAGATCCGGCGATCAGTCCATTGGTGGGCCTGTGGAAAGGCATCAGCAAACCGCTGGGTCTGCTGGCCATGGGCGCGGCGGTGCTGGCCGGGTTCTTCCACTATGTGCGCATCGGGCCGAACCGGGTTGAGGAGGATGAACATCCGACAGCGCCTGACACCTCGGTGCATGTCGTCGATCCGGCGGTGCACACCTTCGACCCACGCGGGGAGGACCGGCCATGAGCAACAAGACGATCCTGCGTTACACCGCCAACCAGCGTACCAATCACTGGCTGGTGGCGATTCTGTTCTTCATGGCCGGGCTGTCGGGGCTGGCGTTGTTTCATCCGTCGATGTTCTGGCTGACCCATCTGTTTGGCGGTGGGCCGTGGACGCGGATTCTGCACCCGTTCATGGGCGTGGCGATGTTCGTGTTGTTCCTCGGGCTGGTGTTCAATTTCTGGCGCGCCAACGTCTTCATCGCCAATGACCGGCAGTGGCTGCGGCGCATTGATCGGGTGCTGGTCAATGACGAAGAATCCGTGCCGCCGGTTGGCAAGTACAACGCCGGGCAGAAGTTGCTGTTCTGGACTTTACTGCTGTGCATGCTTGCGTTGCTGTTCACCGGGCTGGTGATCTGGCGCGCCTGGTTCAGTGCGTATTTCGGCATCAGCGTGATCCGCTGGTCAATGCTGCTGCATGCACTGGCGGGGTTTGTGCTGATTCTGAGCATCATCATTCACATCTACGCCGGGCTGTGGATCAAGGGTTCGGTCGACGCAATGATGCACGGCTGGGTCAGCCGTGCCTGGGCGAAGAAACATCACGCACTCTGGTACCGCGATATCACCCGCGATGAACGTAACCCGGACGTGCCGGAGCGACCGATCACCAAAAAGGGCTGACCTTTGCCAACCATTCTCGAACCCGGACAAATCGAAGCGGCGGCCAGTTCGCCGCCGTTTCTGCACCTGCCGCCGCACACTCTGTTCACCCTGCGCGCTCAACGTCTGGAGCAATTGGCCGAAGGACATCCGCTGGCTGACTATTTGCACTTGATCGCCGGTTTATGCCGGGCGCAGCAACAAGTGCTGGATGATCCGCCCTCAACAGAAACCGTCGATCAGCAACGCCTTGAGCTGTGCCAGCAGCACGGCATGCCGCCGTTCGCTGCCGATACCCTGGTTCGCGAAGATGACTGGCAAGTCTGGCTGGACGCCTTGCTGCAACGCTATACGCCGCCGGAGCAGCCCGCCGTGATCGATGCGCTCTCCACGCTGCGCAGCGCGAGTTCCGGCCAATTGCGCGTCTGGGCGGTGGCGCTGGTCAGCGGCCAATATTCAATGGTGCCGGCGGCGCTGGTGCCGTTTTTGGGCGCGGCGTTGCAAGCGGCATGGAGCCATTGGCTGCTCAGCGTGCCCAATCTGCAACTGACTCCCGGCAATAGCCTCAGCCAATGCCCGGCCTGTGGATCGCCCGCCATGGCCGGGGTGATCCGCCATCGCGGCAAGCACAACGGTCTGCGTTATCTGGTGTGTTCGCTGTGCGCCTGTGAATGGCATGTGGTGCGGGTCAAGTGCGTGTATTGCGAGTCGAGCAAAGGCCTCGATTATCTAAGTCTTGAGGACGATCGCCACGCCGCCAATCAGGCGCCGCTGCGCGCGGAAGTCTGCCCGAGCTGTAACACCTATCTGAAACTGCTTTATCTGGAGAACGATGCCGACGGCGAAGCGTTGTCGGCGGATCTCACCAGCCTGTTGCTCGACATGCGCCTGGCCCAGGACGGCTTTCAGCGTCTGGCGCCGAATCTGTTGCTGGCGCCGGGAGACGAATGAGCACAGCGTCTACACTCCTACAAAATCTGTGGAAGCGGCAGCGTGCTGGCGCTTCTTGTGGGAGGGGGCTTGCTCCCGAAGGGGTCGTGTCAGTTACCTCATCAGAGGCTGATTCACCGTCTTCGCGAGCAAGCCCGCTCCCACAGGTCCGGTTATGTCTGGCGATTTTTTTGTGGGAGGGGGCTTGCTCCCGAAGGGGCCGTGTCAGGTACCTCATCAGAGGCTGATCCACCGCTTTCGCGAGCAAGCCCGCTCCCACAGGTCCAGTTATATCGGGTAATTGTTTTGTGGGAGGGGGCTTGCTCCCGAAGGGGTCGTGTCAGTTACCTCATCAGAGGCTGATCCACCGCTTTCGCGAGCAAGCCCGCTCCCACAGGTCCGGTTATGTCTGGCGATTTTTTTGTGGGAGGGGGCTTGCTCCCGAAGGGGCCGTGTCAGTGACATCATCAGTGGCTGACTCACCGCCTTCGCGAGCAAGCCCGCTCCCACAGGTCCGGTTATGTCTGGCGATTTTTTTGTGGGAGGGGGCTTGCTCCCGAAGGGGCCGTGTCAGTTACCTCATCAGAGGCTGATTCACCGTCTTCGCGAGCAAGCCCGCTCCCACAGGTCCGGTTATGTCTGGCGATTTTTTTGGTTCTTCACGGATTACCGGGAAAGACGCTCTTGATTTTCATGAAAAAGAATTCGCTATCCCGGTAACCGTACGCCATCCGTTTGATAACCTTTATTCGATTGTTTATGCCTTCCAACTGCCCCGTGTGCATCGGCCAGCGAACCCGGCTGACGATTCCCCGCCAGTAACCCTTTAGCCGTTTGGCGAACAGGATCAGAGCCGGTATCGCGCTTTCATGAGCGTGGCGCAGCCATTGCTTCCAGGCTGATCTCCAGCCCCAGGCGGTACTTGGCGTCCAGAGCGTTTTGAGTTCAGCTTTCATCAAGTAGACCGTCATCAACGCTTGGTTGGCCGCCAGCAAATCC
>NZ_FYDT01000046.1:0-50493 GCF_900187585.1 Pseudomonas sp. Irchel 3E19 | reverse complement strand
TGGAAAAACGCTATGAATCAGTTTGCGATTTTGTACGGAGATCGATTCATCAGGTCAAACTGGTGAAATGAAGGCCTGCCTAACGGCAGGCCATTACCAGCCCGCACACAAAAAATCTGACACTCTCCCGCAGCAACGGATATGTACCCAACAAAAGCCGCCACATATACCGAGATAGAAACGTCCCCAAGAAAAACGATATTTCCGAAACCCCACAATTCCCCGCTAATCTCAACCCAAAACCACCTCCATACCCCCGGGGACTCCATGCCAAGATCCACCCTCAAACCGCTCTTGATCTCCCTGGCCCTGGCCACAACCACCCCGATAGCAAACGCAGCCACAACCCTGGTCTACTGCTCCGAAGCCAGCCCCGCAGGCTTCAACCCCAGCCAATACACCAGCGGCACCGACTTCGACGCCTCCGCCGAAACCGTCTTCAACCGCCTCACCCAATTCCAGCGCGGCGGCACCGACATCGAACCCGGCCTGGCAACCAAATGGGACGTCTCCAGCGACGGACGCCAATACACCTTCCACCTGCGCCAAGGCGTGAAATTCCACACCACGCAATACTTCACCCCAACCCGCGACTTCAACGCCGACGACGTGCTCTTCACCTTCCAGCGCCTGCTCGACCCGGAGAACGCCTTCC
The DNA here is from genome assembly GCF_900187585.1 of Pseudomonas sp. Irchel 3E19. Classification (NCBI taxonomy): domain Bacteria; kingdom Pseudomonadati; phylum Pseudomonadota; class Gammaproteobacteria; order Pseudomonadales; family Pseudomonadaceae; genus Pseudomonas; species Pseudomonas sp. Irchel 3E19. Next base: position 49,838 of record NZ_FYDT01000046.1, on the reverse strand, counting down.
GTAAGGCCTACCCCGCCGAGTCCCCGTACTTCACCGACATGGGCCTGAACACCACGATCAAATCGGTCGAAAAACTCGACGAGCAAACCGTGCGCTTCAACCTCAACAACGTCGACGCCGCCTTCGTGCAAAACCTCGCCATGAGCTTCGCCTCCGTGCAGTCGGCCGAATACGCCGCGCAACTGTTGAAGGAAGGCAAAGCCGCCGACCTCAACCAGAAACCGATCGGCACCGGCCCGTTCGTGTTCAAGCGCTATCAAAAGGATTCACAAATCCGCTACGCCGCCAACAAGGCCTACTGGAAACCCGAAGATGTAAAAATCGACAACCTGATCTTCTCGATCACCCCGGACGCCGCCGTACGCCTGCAAAAACTCAAGACCGGCGAATGCCAGGTCAGCGGTTACCCGCGCCCGGCCGACATCGAAGTCATGGAAAAAGACCCGAACCTGCGCGTGCTCAAGCAGGCCGGTTTCAACCTCGGTTTCCTCGCGTACAACACCACCCATCCGCCGTTGGATCAACTCAAGGTGCGCCAGGCCCTGGACATGGCCATCGACAAACCGGCGATCATCAAAGCCGTTTATCAAAGCGCCGGCCAGTTGGCCCAGAACGCCTTGCCACCCGCGCAATGGTCATTCGACCCGAACATAAAAGACGCGCCGCATGACCCGGTAAAAGCCAGGGCGCTACTGAAAGAAGCAGGGGTTGCACCGGGTACAACCATCAACCTCTGGGCAATGACCGTGCAGCGCGCCTCGAACCCGAATGCGCGAATGTCGGCGCAGATGATTCAGCAGGATTGGGACAAGATCGGCATCAAGGCCAACATCGTCAGCTATGAGTGGGGCGAATACATCAAACGCGCCAAAAATGGCGAACATGACGCGATGATTTATGGCTGGACCGGTGACAACGGCGACCCGGACAACTGGCTTGGCGTGCTGTACAGCTGCGCAGCAGTCAAGGGCAGCAACTACGCCAAATGGTGCGATCCGGCCTACGACAGACTGGTGCAACAGGCCAAGGTGTCAACCGACAAGACGCAGCGGGTAAAACTGTATCAACAGGCGCAACTGATCCTTAAACAGCAGGTGCCGATCACGCCGATTGCCAACTCCACGGTGTTTCAGCCACTGCGTAAAGAGGTCACGGACTTCCGTATCAGCCCCTTCGGTCTAACCCCGTTCTATGGCGTGGGTATAAATAAGTAACACCAAGCCCCAAGGCGGCGCGCACAACGTGACCGATGCACCGTTTTGGGGCTTCATTTGCACCGTAAAAACCACCCGCAAACGGTCAAATGCGTCAGAAGTTATACAGATGCGACATTAAGGTACGTTCGTGCCACCGTTTGAGGCCGCCGACCGCTCTGGATCTTGCATTGGGTATGGCGCCTGCATAAGTATCCGCAGGCACGACTCACGAGGTCGTACCTCAAATCAAAAAATGACAACAAATCATGAGGCCAACATGCTTAAACACGCGGTCATTCCGTTTTTAGTCGGCGCAGGCTTGTTAGCCTCCGCACCTTTCGCATCCGCTGCGACTAACCTGGTGTTTTGCTCCGAAGGGAGCCCGGCCGGTTTTGATCCGGGCCAGTACACCACCGGAACCGACTTCGACGCCTCAGCCGAAACCATGTTCAACCGTCTGACCCAGTTTGAGCGCGGCGGCACCGCCGTGATTCCTGGTCTTGCTACCAAGTGGGACATTTCCGAAGATGGCCTGACGTACACCTTCCACCTGCGCGAAGGCGTCAAGTTCCACACCACCCCGTATTTCAAGCCGACTCGTGAGTTCAACGCCGACGACGTGCTGTTCACCTTTAATCGCATGATTAACAAGGATGACCCGTTCCGTAAGGCGTACCCGACCGAATTCCCGTACTTCACCGACATGGGGATGGATACCAACATCACCAAGATCGATAAAGTCGACGACCACACCGTCAAGTTCACTCTCAAAGAAGTGGATGCAGCGTTCATCCAGAACATGGCCATGAGCTTCGCGTCGGTGCAGTCCGCCGAATACGCAGCGCAACTGTTGAAAGAAGGCAAGCCTGCCGACATCAACCAGAAACCGGTCGGCACTGGTCCGTTCGTGTTCAAGAGCTACCAGAAAGACTCCAACATCCGCTTCACCGGGAACAAAGAGTACTGGAAGCCTGATGACGTGAAGATCGACAACCTGATCTTCGCCATCACCACCGACCCGTCGGTACGTATTCAGAAGCTGAAAAAGAACGAGTGCCAGGTCACCCTGTTCCCACGTCCGGCCGACCTGAAAGCGCTCAAAGAAGACAAATCGCTGAAGATGCCTGACCAGGCTGGTTTCAACCTGGGTTACATCGCCTACAACGTGATGGACAAGGTCAAGGGCAGCGACGAGAAAAACCCTCTGGCTGACCTGCGCGTTCGTCAGGCCTTGGACATGGCCGTCAACAAGCCGCAGATCATCGACTCGGTTTACCAGGGCGCGGGCCAACTGGCCGTCAACGCCATGCCGCCGACCCAGTGGTCTTACGACACCACCATCAAGGACGCCAAGTACGATCCTGAGAAAGCCAAGCAGCTGCTCAAGGAAGCCGGCGTCAAGGAAGGCACCGAGATCGTTCTGTGGGCGATGCCGGTACAGCGTCCGTACAACCCGAACGCCAAACTGATGGCTGAAATGCTCCAGTCCGACTGGGCCAAGATCGGCTTGAAAGTGAAGATCACCAGCTATGAATGGGGCGAGTACATCAAGCGCTCCAAAGGTGGCGAGAACCAGGCCATGATCATTGGCTGGAGCGGTGACAATGGTGATCCGGACAACTGGCTGAACGTGTTGTTTGGTTGCGACTCGCTCAGCGGCAACAACTTCTCCAAGTGGTGCGACAAGAAGTTCGACGGCCTCGTCAAAGAAGCCAAGCGCACCACCGACCAGGGCAAGCGCACCGAACTGTACAAACAGGCGCAACACGTCCTCAAAGATGCAGTCCCTATGACACCTATCGCTCACTCGACGGTGTATCAACCCATGCGCGCCAACGTGCAGGACTTCAAGATCAGCCCATTCGGCTTGAACTCCTTCTACGGCGTCAGCGTCAGCAAATAAAAAACCACAGCGGCGACGTTTTCAGCGTCGCCGCTGTTTTTTCTGCCGACTAGCTAGGAATTTGCCTACATCCGTTTCCGTCACGCTTTACCAGCGTGATACAGGACGTGTTGCCTTTTCCTACGAGTCTTTAGGACTCAGCGCATTTACTGCCAGACCCACGGCCCCTACCGTCGGGTTCTGACCAGTGACTGTGCGGGCTATCGGTTTTGCTGTGCGTACTGGTTTGAGCTCGATGCAGCCTCAACGTCCCTGGACGGGATCGCGGCGCATCGAAACAACACTACAAAAAGAGGGAGCGTCATGCGCCATACCTTGGTTTTTTCCGCATTGCTGGGCGCCGGCCTGTTGGCCGCCACGTCCGCCAGCCACGCCGCCAGCAACAGTCTGGTGTTCTGCTCCGAGGGCAGCCCGGCAGGTTTTGATACTGCGCAATACACGACGGCCACCGATAACGACGCCGCCGAGCCGCTTTACAACCGTCTGGTCGAATTCGAAAAAGGCGCGACCAATGTCGTACCTGGTCTGGCGACCAAGTGGGATATTTCCGAGGATGGTCTCAAGTACACCTTTCACCTGCGTGAAGGTGTGAAATTTCATATAACGCCGTACTTCAAGCCAACCCGCGATTTCAACGCCGACGACGTGCTGTTTACGTTTAATCGCATGCTTGATGCACAGCAGCCGTTCCGTAAGGCTTATCCGACCGAATTCCCCTATTTCAACGGGATGAGCCTGAACAAGAACATCGCCAAGGTCGAAAAGACCGGGCCGCTGACCGTGGAGTTCACGCTCAACAGCGTCGACGCTGCGTTCATCCAGAACATCGCCATGAGCTTCGCCGCCATCCTGTCCGCCGAATATGCCGACAAACTGCTGGCCGAAGGCAAACCGAGCGACATCAACCAAAAGCCGATCGGTACCGGGCCGTTCGTGTTCAAGAGCTATCAGAAAGACTCGAACATCCGTTACACCGGTAACCCGCACTACTGGGATCCGAGCCGGGTCAAGCTGAAGAACCTGATCTTCGCGATCAACACCGACGCCTCGGTGCGCGTGCAAAAACTCAAGGCCGGCGAATGCCAGATCACCCTGCATCCGCGCCCTGCCGATGTTGAAGCACTGAAGACCGATCCCAAGCTGCAACTGATCTCCAAACCGGGCTTCAACCTCGGTTACATCGCTTACAACGTCCGCCACAAACCGTTCGACCAGCTCGAAGTGCGTCAGGCGCTGGACATGGCGGTGAATAAACAAGGGATTCTCAACGCTGTTTATCAAGGCGCCGGCCAACTGGCCGTCAACGCCATGCCGCCGACCCAGTGGTCCTACGACGACAGCATCAAAGACGCCGCCTACAACCCGGAAAAAGCCAAAGAGCTGCTCAAGGCTGCCGGCGTGAAAGAAGGCACCGAGATCACCCTGTGGGCGATGCCGGTGCAGCGTCCGTACAACCCGAACGCCAAACTGATGGCCGAGATGCTCCAGGCTGACTGGGCGAAAATCGGTCTGAAAGTAAAAATCGTCAGCTACGAATGGGGCGAGTACATCAAGCGCACCAAGAACGGCGAGCATGACATCAGCCTGATCGGCTGGACCGGTGACAACGGTGATCCGGACAACTGGCTGGGCACGCTGTACAGCTGCGACGCCATTGGCGGCAACAACTATTCCATGTGGTGCGATCCGGCTTACGACAAGCTGATCAAAGAAGCCAAAGTCGTCACCGACCGCGATCAGCGCACCACGCTCTACAAACAGGCCCAGCAGTTGCTTAAACAGCAAGTGCCGATCACGCCTGTCGCCCACTCGACGGTCAACCAGCCGTTAAGCACCCGGGTTGAAGGGTTCAAGGTGAGCCCCTTCGGCCGCAACGTGTTCTCGGGTGTCAGTATCGATTAACCCAACCGATTAGCCGCAACGCTGAGGGGGACCGTCTATCCCCCTCACGCAAGCGCTTTGCCTAAATTCGCCAATCCGGCTTTTGGCAAACGTTTGCGATGTGTGAATAAGTTCTAAACCAATAACCGGCCAACCCAAAAAAGCCGGCATAAAAAGAAAGTAAAGGAGCTTCACCCATGAAACTGAGCAGCACCGCGATACTGGCCCTGGCCATCAGCAGCATCACCGCCACGGCTTATGCGGAAACCCAAAGCCAGGCGTTCACTCCGGTGACCGTCAACACCAAGAGCGCCCAGGCTGAAGCGACCGGCTTCGTCGAAGGACAGTCAATCACCGGTACGACCCGTAACTGGTACGCTAACGAACAACTGAAACGCGACGGTAAATTCGCCTATAAAAAGAATGGTTCGCTGGCCGAAACCGACCGCCGGATCAACTGGGTTCAGGGCACCATCGTCAAGTACAACTCTGGCTTCACCGAGGGCACCGTCGGTATCAGCACCGAAGTGGCAGCGTACAACGCTGTAGCGCTGGAGCGTGACCGCAAAAATCTGGCATCGGGCAATGGTGGCGCACCAAAGACCGGCGACGGCTCCGGTAACAACCGTACCCTGACTCACAAGAACAACGGTGAGGCCGTCGATCAGTGGAGCAAAGTGGGCCTGGCCAACATTAAGGCGCGCGTTTCCAACACCACGCTGACCGCCGGACGCATGGGTTTCAGCAGCCCGCAAGTCGACGTGATAGGCAACCGTGCGCTGCCTTCGAGCTTCGAAGGTGTTGCCCTGCACAGTGAAGAACTGAACAACCTGTCCTTCGACCTGGCCACGTTCGATCGCGTATCGCCGCGTTCTGAACAAAGCCTGCAAAAATTCCGCGCGGAATACGCCAACGGCCGTGTTGAATCCGACAAGGTCAACACCGCCGGTATCAGCTACCAGCCACTGGCCAGCCTGAAAACCAGCCTGTGGGGCACTCAGGTTGAAGACCTGTGGAACCAGTACTACTTCGGCGCCACTCATGAGCTGGGTGACAGCAATGTCCTCGCCCTGACCACCGGCCTGAACTACTACAAAACCGTCGACGAAGGCAAAAAGCTGCTGGGCGACATCGACAACGACACCTACTCACTGTCGTTCGGCCTGACCCACCAGGCGCACAACCTGACGTTCTCGTACCAGCAAGTGAACGGTAACGAGTACTTCGACTACCTGCACGAAACCAACGGCATCTACCTGGCCAACTCCCTGCTGTCGGACTTCAACGGCCCGAACGAGAAGTCCTTCCAGGTTTCCTACGCCATCAACATGGCCGAATACGGTGTGCCAGGCCTGAAGTTCAACATCTATCAGGCTCGCGGCTGGGGTATCGACGGTACTCATTACGACGGCAATAAAGGCGTGGCCAAAAAAGGCTACGACGGCATCCAGGAACAGGATGGCGAGCACCACTATGAATACGGCATCGGTGCGACCTATGCAGTACAGAGCGGTCCGCTGAAAGCCACCACCATTCGCGGCACTTACACCGCGCACCGTGCGAGCGAGTTCCAGTCCGACGGCAGCATCAACGAGTTCCGTCTGGTAACCACCATTCCATTCAACATCCTGTAAAAAACGCCAACCGACGGCTGACTCATGATGAGTCGGCCGTTCGGTTTTTTGTCTTCAACCGATTGCAGAGGGTGATCGATGAAAATGCTTCCCCTACGTGCGGCCGTCGCTGCCGCGTTGTTGAGCGCCGCCATCGGCGTCTCGGCCAAACCCTTGGTGGTCTGCACCGAAGCCAGTCCGGAAGGCTTCGACATGGTCCAGTACACAACTGCAGTCACTGCCGATGCGGTGGCCGAAACCATCTTCAATCGACTGGTGGACTTCAAGCCAGGCACCACCGAAGTGGTACCGGCGCTGGCCGACTCCTGGGAAATCAGCGATGACGGTCTGACGTACACGTTCCACCTGCGCAAAGGCGTCAAGTTTCACACCACCGAATACTTCAAGCCGACCCGCGACATGAATGCCGACGACGTGCTCTGGAGCTTCCAGCGTCAGCTGGACCCGAATCACCCGTGGCACAAACTGTCGAGCGTGGGCTTCCCGTACTTTGAAAGCATGGGCTTCAAGGAACTGCTGAAAAACGTCGAAAAAGTCGACGACTACACGGTCAAGTTCACCCTGACCCGCCGCGAAGCGCCGTTCCTCGCCGACGTGGCCATGCCGTTCACGGCGATCTACTCCGCCGAATACGCCGATCAGTTGCTCAAGGCCAACAAGACTGGCGACCTGAACAACAAGCCAGTCGGCACCGGCCCGTTCATCTTCCAGCGCTACGCCAAGGACGCCCAGGTGCGCTTCAAGGCCAACCCGGACTATTTCCGTGGCAAGCCACCGGCCGACGCGTTGATTCTGGCAATCGCCACCGACAACAACGTGCGCCTGCAAAAGCTCAAGGCCAACGAGTGCCAGATCGCGCTGTATCCGAAACCGGATGACATCCCGAGCATCAAGAAAGACAGCAACCTGAAAGTCGAAGAACTGGACGCGATGACCGTGTCCTATATCGCCATGAACACTCAGCACAAGTACATGAGCGACGTGCGCGTGCGCAAAGCGATCGACATCGCTTTCGACAAGGAAGCCTACGTCAACGCGCTGTTCGGCAAAGGCAACGCTTCGGTCGCGGTCAACCCGTACCCGCCGACCCTGCTGGGTTACAACCACGACCTGAAGAACCCGCCACGTGACCTCGACGCCGCCCGCAAGCTGCTCAAGGAAGCCGGGGTTCCGGAAGGCACCGTGTTTACCCTGTTTACCCGTAACGGCGGCGGCCCGACCAACCCCAACCCGATGCTCGGCGCACAGATGATGCAGGCTGACCTGGCGAAAGTCGGGATCAAGATCGACATCCGCGTGATGGAATGGGGCGAGATGCTCAAGCGCGCCAAGGCCGGCGAGCACGACATGGTGTCGGCCGGATGGGCGGGCGACAACGGCGACCCGGATAACTTCCTGACGCCTATGCTCAGTTGCGAAGCCGCCAAGAACGGCGAAAACTACGCGCGCTGGTGCAACGAGAAATTCCAGGCACTGCTCGACGAAGCACGGGCTAAAGTAGATCCGGCCGAACGCGCGAAACTCTACGAGCAGGCTCAGGTCCTGTTTAATCAGGATCAACCGTGGATCAGCATGGCCCACACCCGCATGTTTACCGCAATGCGTAACAACGTAGAGGGCTACCACATCAGCCCTCTGACAACTAATAACTTCGCCACTACCCAGGTGAAGTAGATAAGAAACTCCCGGTGCCCCTGAACCCAGGGACACCGGGCACGCCTAACCGGCTGATGAGGTACCACACAAGATGTTTAGTTTTATTGCCCGCCGACTGGGGTTGTTGATCCCCACGTTTTTCGGCATCACCCTGCTGACTTTCGCGTTGATTCGCATGATCCCTGGCGACCCCGTGGAAGTGATGATGGGCGAACGTCGGGTCGACCCCGAAATGCACGCTCAGGCAATGGAACGCCTTGGTCTGAACAAACCGCTGTATGCCCAGTATCTGGACTACATCGGCAAACTGGCCCACGGCGATCTCGGCGAATCCCTGCGTACCCGTGAGAGCGTCTGGACCGAGTTCACCTCCCTCTTCCCGGCGACCCTGGAACTGTCCATGGCCGCCCTGCTGTTCGCCGGCATTCTGGGCCTTCTGGCCGGGGTGATCGCGGCACTCAAACGAGGATCGCTGTTCGACCACGGGGTGATGGGCATCTCCCTGGCGGGGTATTCGATGCCGATCTTCTGGTGGGGCCTGATCCTGATCATGTTCTTCTCGGTGAGCCTCGGCTGGACGCCGGTGTCCGGGCGGATCGACCTGCTGTACGACATCGAGCCGCGCACCGGTTTCATGCTGATCGACACGCTGCTGGCCGATGACGTCGGCGCCTTCTTCGACGCCCTGCATCACCTGATTCTGCCGGCCATCGTGCTCGGTACCATTCCGCTGGCGGTGATCGCGCGGATGACCCGTTCGTCGATGCTCGAAGTGCTGCGCGAAGACTACATCCGCACCGCCAAGGCCAAAGGCCTGTCGCCGTCGCGCGTGGTGTTCGTCCACGGTCTGCGTAACGCACTGATTCCGGTACTCACCGTGGTCGGCCTGCAAGTCGGCACGCTGCTGGCCGGTGCCGTTCTGACCGAAACCATTTTCTCCTGGCCCGGCATCGGTAAATGGCTGATCGAAGCCATCGGCGCCCGGGACTACCCGGTTGTGCAAAACGGCATCCTGTTAATCGCCTGCCTGGTGATTCTGGTCAACTTCGTAGTGGACATCCTCTACGGCTTTGCCAACCCACGCATCCGTCATCAGCGCTGAGATCATGACCATGACCACTCCAACTCCAGCGGTAGCAGTCGATCAAAGCCTGCTGTATCCGTCCCCGTACAAAGAATTCTGGCAAGCCTTCTCCAAGAACAAAGGTGCCGTTGCCGGCCTGCTGTTCATGTTGCTGGTGATTTTCTGCGCGCTGTTCGCCCCTTGGGTCGCGCCGCACAATCCGAGCGAGCAATACCGTGACTTCCTGCTGACGCCACCGGCGTGGCTGGAAGGCGGGCAGATGCAATTTTTGCTCGGCACCGATGAACTGGGTCGCGACTTGCTGTCACGTCTGATTCAGGGTTCGCGGCTGTCGCTGCTGATCGGCTTGTCGTCGGTGGTGATGTCGCTGATTCCGGGGATCCTGCTCGGTCTGTTCGCCGGTTTCTTCCCGAAAATGCTTGGCCCGACCATCATGCGTCTGATGGACATCATGCTGGCCCTGCCGTCCTTGCTGCTGGCTGTGGCGATTGTCGCCATCCTCGGCCCTGGCCTGATCAACACCGTGATTGCGATTGCTGTGGTGTCGCTGCCGTCCTACGTGCGTCTGACCCGTGCCGCCGTCATGGGCGAACTGAACCGCGACTACGTGACCGCCGCGCGTCTGGCCGGTGCCGGTCTGCCACGCCTGATGTTCATCACCGTGCTGCCGAATTGCATGGCACCGCTGATCGTTCAGGCCACCCTGAGTTTCTCTTCGGCGATTCTCGATGCTGCCGCCCTGGGCTTCCTCGGCCTTGGCGTGCAACCGCCAACCCCTGAGTGGGGCACCATGCTGGCCTCGGCCCGCGACTACATCGAACGCGCCTGGTGGGTGGTGAGCCTGCCTGGTCTGACCATTTTGCTCAGCGTGCTGGCAATCAACCTGATGGGCGACGGTCTGCGCGATGCGCTCGACCCGAAACTCAAGAACGCCGCCTGAGGAGATTCCCATGTCACTGCTAGAAATCAAGAATCTCAACGTGCGCTTCGGCGACAAGACTGCTACGCCCGTTGTCGATGGCCTCGACCTGAAAGTCGACAAAGGCGAAGTACTGGCGATCGTTGGCGAGTCGGGTTCGGGTAAATCCGTGACCATGATGGCGCTGATGGGGCTGATCGAGCATCCCGGCATCGTCACCGCCGACTCGCTCAGCTTTGACGGCAAAGACATGCTCAAACTGAGCAATCGTCAGCGTCGGCAAATCGTCGGCAAAGACCTGTCGATGGTGTTCCAGGACCCGATGACCGCGCTCAACCCGAGCTACACCGTCGGTTTCCAGATCGAAGAAGTGCTGCGCCTGCACCTGAAAATGTCTGGCAAGCAAGCGCGCAAACGCGCCATCGAACTGCTGGAAAAAGTCGAAATCCCGGGCGCCGCCAGCCGTATGGACGCCTACCCGCATCAACTGTCCGGCGGTATGAGCCAGCGTGTTGCGATCGCCATGGCGATTGCCGGCGAGCCGAAACTGCTGATTGCCGATGAGCCGACCACGGCACTCGACGTAACCATTCAGGCACAGATCATGGATCTGCTGCTGGCGTTGCAGAAAGAACAGAACATGGGCCTGGTGCTGATCACCCACGACCTCGCGGTCGTGGCCGAAACCGCCCAGCGCGTGTGCGTGATGTACGCCGGTCAAGCCGTTGAAGTCGGTCAGGTGCCACAACTGTTCGATATCCCGGCGCACCCGTACAGCGAAGCGCTGCTCAAGGCGATTCCGGAACACAGCCAGGGCGCCGAGCGTCTGGCGACGCTGCCGGGCATCGTCCCGGGCCGTTACGACCGCCCGCAGGGTTGCCTGCTGTCGCCGCGCTGCCCGTACGTGCAAGACAGCTGCCGCACCCAACGTCCGACCCTTGATCCGAAAAGCCACAGCCTCGCCCGCTGCTTCTACCCGCTGAACCAGGAGGTGGCGTAATGGCCGTCGTACTTACCGCCCGCGACCTGACCCGTCACTACGAAGTCTCCCGTGGCCTGTTCAAGGGCCACGCGACCGTGCGCGCCCTCAACGGCGTGTCGTTCGAACTGGAAGCCGGCAAGACCCTCGCGGTGGTCGGCGAGTCGGGCTGCGGCAAGTCCACCCTCGCCCGCGCCCTGACCCTGATTGAAGAGCCGTCATCCGGTTCCTTGAAAATCGCCGGCCAGGAAGTGGCCGGCGCCGACAAGGCCCAGCGCAAGCAATTGCGCAAAGACGTGCAGATGGTGTTCCAGAGCCCTTACGCCTCGTTGAACCCACGGCAGAAAATCGGTGATCAACTCGGTGAGCCGCTGCTGATCAACACCAACCTTTCCGCCGCCGAGCGCCGCGAAAAAGTCCAGGCGATGATGAAACAGGTCGGCTTGCGTCCCGAGCACTACCAGCGTTATCCGCACATGTTCTCCGGTGGTCAGCGCCAGCGTATTGCGCTGGCTCGGGCGATGATGCTGCAACCGAAAGTGCTGGTGGCGGACGAACCGACTTCGGCGCTGGACGTGTCGATTCAGGCGCAGGTGCTGAACCTGTTCATGGATCTGCAGCAGGAGTTCAACACGGCCTACGTGTTCATCTCGCACAACCTGGCGGTGGTGCAACACGTGGCCGATGACGTGATGGTGATGTACCTCGGTCGCCCGGTGGAAATGGGCCCGAAAGACGCCATCTACGAGCGTCCTCTGCACCCGTACACCCAGGCGTTGCTGTCGGCGACCCCGACCATTCACCCGGACCCGAACAAGCCGAAGATCAAAATCGTCGGCGAACTGCCCAACCCGCTGAACCCGCCGCCTGGCTGCGCATTCCACAAACGCTGCCCGTATGCCACCGAGCGTTGCAGCACGGAAGAGCCGGCCCTGCGCCATCTCGACAATCGGCAGGTGGCCTGCCACTACGCGGAGCAGTTTCTCGACGGCGCGGCGTAAGCAAATCCGCAAGCTGATGTAAGAAATGTGCGAGGGGGCTTACTCTCGAATGCGGTGGGCCAGTCCATGTATAAGTCGACTGATACATCGCATTCGGGAGCAAGCCCCCTCCCACAAGGGAATTGAGCTGAATCCAAAGAGTTAATCCAACCCCTTCCATTCCGATTGCGCATCAGTCGGGGCGCAAGGGGTTTTCTTTTGCCGGCGATTTACGTCTGGCTGTCGCCTTCATCGTCCGGATCATCAGTGTCCGGCTCATCGGTGGTCGAGTCATCATCATCGGCACTGCCGCCCTGCCCCTGATCGCCAGCCTCGGAGCTGGACTTGGCGAGCATCAATGCGCTATGCCCGACCTTCCCGTTGAACGCCTGGGACTCATGATCCTCGCACTCGGCCCAGGCCGTCGCAGTACCGAGGGACAGCATCACCATCACTTTCAACAGCAGCAAAACGCGTAGCAACCTGTTTTTCATGATCGATTCCATCCTGTGCAGGTGAAACAAGGCCGATCCGGCGCTGAATGAAATCTAGTTCCGATCAGCCGGGTTCACCAGATAGGACGCTAATGAGCGTGCAGAAATGCCGTTGCCTGACAGAATGGTTTCGAATAACAGGCATAACCGGATCAGCTAAGCGAAACGCCGTTGCTCGCCTACTTACCGGGGCGCGTGGCCATATAGATCAGTGGAGTGGCTGTCAGCGCCAGAAACGCACTCATCAGCCACACACTGTGCCCGCCGACCTGGCCATACAACTGACCGCTCAGCACCGGCGACAACAGCGCGCTCGCGCTCCAGCTCATGAAGAACAGACCAAAGTATTGCCCGCTTTTCCCACCCTGCGCATGCTGCATGACCCGCACATTCAGCGGCGGCATGAACAGCGCCTCGCCCAACGTCCAGATCACTGTCGAAAGACACACGTAAAACAAGCCACTGCCCAGCGGCAACATGCCGAGGCCGCAAGCCAGCAATACGCTGCCAGCCACCAATTGCGTACGCGCGCTCCAGCGCTCGCCCCAATGGGCCAGCGGAATCTGCAACATCACCACCAGCAAGGCATTGATCCCGAACTGCCAGCCGATGGCCTCGGTACTCAGGCGATAGTAATCACGCAGGTAGTTGCCCAGCGTGCTGTAGACCGTGTCGAAGGCAATGCCGAGCACCACCGTTGCCGCCAGCAACCAGAGGAAGGGTTTGTCGCGATACGGCAAGCCTGAACCGGCATCGGCTTCAGGTGTCTCGACGGCGATCAGCACCGGTCGACGCCAGGTTGTGCGGACAAACCACAGCAAGGCCAGCAGCGTCAGCGCCGCACTGGCAAAGAACACCCAGCGAAAATCCACCTGCGCCAGCACCCCGCCGGCAATGCCGGCGGCAGCCATCCCGAGGTTTCGCGCAACCCGGCTCAAGGCCTGCGCGCGGGCACGTTGCGCAACCTCGCAATACTCCATGATCAAGCGCTGATGCAGAGTCCTGATCGCCCCATCGAGAATACCGCTCAAAACCAGCAATGCCGCGAGCCACGGCACCTCAGTGACAACCCCCAATGACAACAGGGTCCACGCCGAGAGGAAAAACAGAATCGCCGTGAGCCGCGCCGTGGGAAACCGGTCGCTGAGCAAGCCGCCGACCATCGAACCGATCAGCAGCCCCGCACCGTAACCGGACAGCAACCAGCCGACGGCTTCAATCGCCAGCCCCAGCTCTTGCCGCAAGTACAACGCCATGAACAACTTGACCATGCTGCTCAAGCGATTGATGAACAGCAACGCCGCAAGCACCCAGGCCATCACGCCAAAATAGCCGTCCAGCCGCAGCAGGTGAGTCAGCCGACTCGTCATTCCATTGACCTCTTGAAGCCGCCTAAGTGAACCGGAACAGTAACGGTCAACACGCCAGTTGTCGCGCCTCTGAACGCCTGAAACCACAAAATCGGAACCCCCCTACAACCCCAGCAGGAGCTGCCGAAGGCTGAGCTGGATCGAGTGCATTCATTCAGAAAATTAACGGCTGACAGGCCGCCATCGCTGGCAAGCCAGACTCCCACAGGGATTGCATGCAACCTGTAAGAAATGGATCGGCTGACAGACCGCCTTCGCGAGCAGGCTCGCTCCTACAATTGGATCGTATGCAACCTGTAAGAAATGGGTCGGCTGACAGGCCGCCTTCGCTGGCAAGCCAGACTCCCACACGGATTGCATGCAACCTGTAAGAAATGGATCGGCTGACAGACCGCCTTCGCGAGCAGGCTCGCTCCCACAAAAAAGCAAAAGCAGAACGCGCATCGCCTCTGCTTCTCACCACTCAACAGGATGAGCGTTAGCTCGGCTGCAGCTTTTGATCTTGATCCACGGGCGACGTCGGAAGGCTGAGTGAAGGGCTTGATCCGGGCGTGGGAGCGCAGCGACCGTTTGGCGCAGCCAAACACAGCGAGAGGAGGTGCAGCGAAGCAAACAGGAGACGCTGCGCCCGGATCGATCCCGCAGCGAAGGAACCCGAGCCTGCGAGGGCCGAACGCAGGAGCAAGCCTTTTCGGTTACCTTTTCGGCGTTTGGAAAAGGTGACTCGCCGTAAGGGCGAAACCGCCAGCCGCAACCCCCGCAGAAACGGATATACACACAAAACCAAACAAACAAAAAACCCCCAAGGCTTACACCTCAGGGGCTTTGGACAAAACAGCTCAGCGCTTAGTGATGCTCACGCGTCGCCCGGAATTTCACATCCGGCCAACGCTCTTCCATCAACGCCAGGTTAACCCGCGTCGGCGCAAGATAAGTCAGGTGACCACCGCCATCGACTGCCAAGTTTTCCACAGCCTTGTTGGAGAATTCCTCAAGCTTCTTCTTGTCGCTGCATTCGATCCAGCGCGCGGAGTACACGGTGATCGGCTCATACGAGCACTCAACCTTGTATTCCTCCTTCAAACGGCTGGCGACCACATCGAACTGCAGCACACCGACGGCGCCCAGAATGATGTCGTTGCTGCGCTCCGGGAAGAACACCTGGGTCGCACCCTCTTCAGCCAACTGCTGCAGGCCCTGACGCAGTTGCTTGGATTTCAGCGGATCACGCAGGCGTACGCGACGGAACAGTTCCGGGGCGAAGTGCGGGATACCGGTGAAACCGAGGACTTCGCCTTCGGTAAAGGTGTCACCGATCTGGATGGTGCCGTGGTTGTGCAGACCGATAATGTCGCCGGCATACGCCTCTTCCAGTTGCTCACGCTCGGAAGAGAAGAACGTCAGGGCGTCGCCGATGCGCACGTCCTTGCCGGTACGCACGTGGCGCATCTTCATGCCTTTCTCGTACTTGCCCGAGCAGATACGCATGAAGGCGATGCGGTCGCGGTGTTTCGGGTCCATGTTCGCCTGGATCTTGAAGATGAAGCCCGAGAACTTCTCTTCGACCGGCTCAACGGTACGCTCGTTGGCAACACGGGCCAGCGGACGTGGCGCCCAATCAACGACGGCGTCCAATACGTGGTCAACACCGAAGTTGCCCAAAGCAGTACCGAAGAACACCGGGGTCAGTTGACCGTCGAGGAATTCCTGCTGGTTGAACTCGTGGCAGGCACCCTGCACCAGTTCCAACTGCTCGATGAAGCGCTCGTACTCGTCGCCCAGATGCGCGCGCGCTTCGTCGGAGTCGAGCTTCTCGATGATCTTGGTTTCGGTGCGTTCGTGACCGTGACCGGCGGTGTAGACAATGATGTAGTCGTCGGCCAGGTGATACACGCCTTTGAAGTCGCGGTAGCAACCGATCGGCCAGGTGATCGGCGCCGCCTTGATCTTCAGAACGGCTTCGATCTCGTCGAGCAGTTCGATCGGGTCGCGGATGTCTCGGTCGAGTTTGTTGATGAAGCTGACGATCGGCGTGTCACGCAGACGGCAGACGTCCATCAGCGCAATCGTACGTGGCTCGACACCTTTACCGCCGTCGAGGACCATCAATGCCGAGTCCACCGCCGTCAGGGTGCGGTAGGTATCTTCGGAGAAGTCTTCGTGGCCCGGGGTGTCGAGCAGGTTGACCATGTGGTCGCGATACGGGAACTGCATGACCGACGTGGTAATGGAAATACCCCGCTGTTTCTCCATCTCCATCCAGTCGGATGTCGCATGGCGGTCGGATTTACGGGATTTCACCGTACCGGCCACCGCAATCGCCTTGCCCATCAACAGGAGCTTTTCGGTGATCGTGGTTTTACCGGCATCGGGGTGGGAAATAATGGCGAAAGTGCGGCGTTTCGCGACTTCGGCGGCCTGGTTGGTCATGGGAAATCGCCTGGCGGTGATTCAAAAAAGGGCCGCGATTATAGCCCAAGTCAGTGCAATAACCGAACCGTTGAGCACATTAAGGGTGGCCAAATGCTGCCTCAGATGGGAACCTTTTAAAGCACGGAGACGTCCATCCCCTGTTACGACATTTCGTCAGGGGCTGAAAAATCAGCAAGTTAGCCTGACGAGGCTGCGCTCATGGCTCGCTTTCAGACCGCTTTTTGCCGGTGCTGAGGGAGCTGCTTCTCGCGAACGTTTATTTCCCGGCAGCCAGGCATGGCATGCCACTCGGGACGGCGTTCGCCGACTATAAAAAAGGAGTCCGCCTGTGGCTATCCGCTATGGCAAAGGGCTGATGGGAGGTGCGGTGGTCATCGCGCTCCTGGCCCTGCTGGTCCACTGGATCGGCATCAACACGATCGAACACTACCGCGACGATTTGTTGTTTTACCTGCAAGCTCATCTGATTCTCGTCCTCGCTTCAATGCTGGCCGCCCTTGTCGTGGGCATCCCCGCCGGTATCTTTCTCAGTCGCCCGACCATGGTCGGCCGCGCTGAACGCTTCATGCAGATCTTCAATATCGGCAACACCGTGCCACCGCTGGCTGTACTGGCGATTGCCCTGGGGATTCTGGGCATCGGCAGTGGTCCGGCGATCTTCGCTTTGTTCCTCGCTTCCCTGTTGCCCATCGTGCGCAACACCTACGAAGGCCTGAAAAACGTTCAGGGTTCGCTTAAAGAAGCCGCCGTCGGCATCGGCATGACGCCGCGCCAAGTGCTGTGGCAAGTCGAATTGCCCAACGCGGTGCCGATCATCGTCGGTGGCGTACGTGTCGCGCTGGCAATCAACGTCGGTACCGCGCCGCTGGCCTTCCTGATCGGCGCCAACAGCCTTGGCAGCCTGATCTTCCCTGGCATCGCCCTGAACAATCAGCCGCAACTGCTGCTCGGCGCCGCATGCACCGCGCTGCTGGCCTTGCTGCTCGATGGCGTCGTCACCCTCGCCAGCCGCCTCTGGCTGGAACGTGGTTTGCGCCCGTCTTAAGGCTTTTGCGAAGGAATGAATATGAAACGATTTAGCTTGATCTTAGGCTGCGCCCTGCTGTTCGCAGGATTGGCGCAAGCCGCAGAAAAACCGGTTATCCGCATCGGCGCCCGGGTGTTCACCGAGCAAACCCTGCTCGCAGAAATCACCTCGCAATACTTGCGCAGCAAAGGCTACGACGCGCAGGTGACCGGTGGTCTGGGCAGCAACCTGGCCCGCAGCGCCCACGAAAGCGGGCAACTGGACATGCTCTGGGAATACACCGGCGTCTCCTTGGTGGCTTACAACCATGTCACCGAAAAACTCGACAGCGCCCAGTCCTACGCCCGGGTCAAAGAACTCGACGCGAAGAAAGGCCTGGTGTGGCTCACGCCATCGAAATTCAGCAACACCTACGCCCTCGCGCTGCCGAAAAAAGTCGCCGAGGAGTACCCGCAGATCAACAACATCAGCCAGTTGAACGAAGTGCTGCGCGCCGAAGCCAAGACCAATCACCTGGTGGCGCTGGACACCGAGTTTGCCAACCGCTCCGACGGCCTGATCGGCATGGTCGATCTCTACGACATGAACCTGACCCGCAAGAACATCCGCCAGATGGACGCGGGCCTGGTTTACACCGCGTTGCGCAACGGCCAGGTGTTTGCCGGTCTGGTCTACACCACCGACGGTCGTCTCAACGCCTTCGGCCTGAAACTGCTGGAAGACGACAAGCATTACTTCCCCGACTACACCGCAGCTCCCGTGGTGCGTCAGGCCTACCTCGATGCCCACCCGCAACTCGCCGAGCAGCTCAAGCCGCTGGCCGAACTGTTCGATGACGAAACCATGCGCCAGCTCAACGCGCGGGTCGACGTCGATCACGAAAGCCCTTCGAAAGTGGCCGCCGATTTCCTGCGCCAGCACCCACTTAACTAAGGAGGAAAAGTCATGGAATTTCTGAACGCCTTTTCCCACCTCGACTGGCAGCAGGTGATGCACCTGACCTGGCAGCACATCACCCTCGTCGGCATCGCCGTGACCCTGGCGATTGTCGTTGGCGTGCCATTGGGCATTCTGATGACGCGATTTCCGACTCTCGCCGGTCCATTGCAAGCCAGCGCCACGGTGCTGCTGACCGTGCCGTCGATTGCCCTGTTTGGCTTGCTGTTGCCGTTCTACTCCAAGTTCGGTCAGGGCCTCGGCCCGATGCCGGCGATCACCGCTGTGTTTCTGTATTCACTGCTGCCGATCATGCGCAACACTTACTTGGCCCTGACCGGCGTAGAGCAGGGCATCCGTGAAGCCGCGC
Organism: Pseudomonas sp. Irchel 3E19; assembly: GCF_900187585.1. NCBI lineage: Bacteria > Pseudomonadati > Pseudomonadota > Gammaproteobacteria > Pseudomonadales > Pseudomonadaceae > Pseudomonas > Pseudomonas sp. Irchel 3E19. Next base: position 30,976 of record NZ_FYDT01000046.1, on the reverse strand, counting down.
GCGGTATCGGCATGACCTTCGGCCAGCGCCTGCGCATGGTCGAGTTGCCGATCGCCGTGCCGGTGATCCTCGCCGGTGTGCGTACCGCCGTGGTGATGAACATCGGTGTGATGACCATCGCCGCGACCATCGGCGCCGGCGGCCTCGGTGTGTTGATCCTCGCCTCCATCAGCCGCAGTGACATGTCGATGCTCATCGTCGGCGCGCTGCTGGTCAGTCTTCTGGCGATCTTCGCCGACCTCTTCCTGCAGTGGCTGCAACGTTCGCTGACTCCAAAAGGACTCCTCAAATGATCGAACTTCAAAACCTCAGCAAGACCTTCCAAAGCAACGGCAAAGATGTCAAAGCCGTGGACTCGGTGAGCCTGACCGTCAATGAAGGCGAAATCTGTGTGTTCCTCGGGCCATCGGGTTGCGGTAAAAGCACCACGCTGAAAATGATCAACCGCCTGATCAAACCGACCTCGGGCAAGATCCTGATCAACGGCGAAGACACCACCGACCTCGACGAAGTAACCCTGCGTCGCAACATCGGCTATGTGATCCAGCAGATCGGTCTGTTCCCGAACATGACCATCGAAGAGAACATCGTCGTCGTGCCGAAACTGCTCGGTTGGGACAAACAGAAATGCCACGACCGCGCCCGCGAACTGATGAGCATGATCAAGCTTGAGCCCAAGCAGTATCTGCATCGTTATCCGCGTGAATTGTCCGGCGGCCAGCAACAGCGCATCGGCGTGATCCGCGCGCTGGCGGCCGACGCGCCGCTGTTGTTGATGGACGAACCGTTCGGCGCGGTCGACCCGATCAACCGCGAGATGATCCAGAACGAGTTCTTCGAGATGCAGCGCGCGCTGAACAAGACCGTGATCATGGTCAGCCACGACATCGACGAAGCGATCAAGCTCGGCGACAAGATCGCGATCTTCCGCGCCGGCAAGCTGCTGCAGATCGACCACCCGGACACCCTGCTCGCGCACCCGGCGGATGACTTCGTGAGCAACTTCGTCGGTCAGGACAGCACGCTCAAACGCTTGCTGTTGGTCAAGGCTGAAGACGCGGCGGACAACGCGCCGTCGGTGAGCCCGGAAACCCCGGTGGCCGATGCGCTGGAATTGATGGACGAGCATGACCGTCGTTATGTCGTGGTTACCTGTGCCGAGAACAAGGCGCTGGGTTACGTGCGCCGTCGCGATCTGCACCGCCAGACCGGCACCTGCGCGCAGTACCTTCGCGAGTTCAACGCGACGGCGGCGTACGACGAGCATCTGCGCATCCTGCTATCGCGCATGTACGAGTTCAACCGCTCGTGGTTGCCGGTGATGGATGCCGAGCGGGTGTTCCTCGGTGAGGTGACGCAGGAGTCGATTGCGGCTTATCTGAGCTCGGGGCGTTCGCGGGGCATGAAGACCAGCATCGTCTCGCCGGCTGAAGCGGTAGTCGCGTAAAACACGAAACCTGTGGGAGCGAGCCTGCTCGCGAAAGCGCAATATCAGTCAACGATGATGTTGGCTGGGAAAATGCCTTCGCGAGCAGGCTCGCTCCCACAGGGTCTGCGTGATTTTTTCCTCATTCGTCAGCTGGAAAAGAATCTCAACACACGCCAATCGGAGAACACACCGGCAAACGCTTCTGAGACAACCAAAACCCCCTCCACACCCTCCTCTCGCCGCCAACGTCGCCGATATTGCCGCCATCACACTTACCCACGACTTAGCGCATAAAAGCGTCGAACGTGCAGGTATGTTTAACACTTGAAAATCCCCCGGGAACATCTGCCCGTCATCTCGGTCGGCTACAAAGAGTGATATCGGTTACGCACGTCAGAAGCGTGCAAAAACGCGACATTTTTAGTTGATCTCACGCCCCTCACGCCCTAAAGTTCGCGCCGAACGTCCATGCTGGAAACGATCCATCCGGCTCAAGTACTGACGACGAGACAGCAAGGCCAAGGGTAAAACCACCCGTGGCCTTTTTGCTTTCGGCGACATGCCTTGGGAAGTAGGCGAACCAAAGTGGGGATACGGAGGGCGTTCATTTGCACCCATTGATTTTTCGAGTTTGCCCATAGGAGCTCCCAGTATGTCGATCCAGGTCGAAGACTATTTCGCGCGCGCCACTTTTGACAAAATGAAGGCGTTCGCCGACAAGCAAGAAACCCCGTTCGTGGTGATCGACACCGCGATGATCAGCCAGGCCTACGATGACCTGCGCGCCGGTTTCGAATTCGCCAAGGTCTACTACGCGGTCAAGGCCAACCCGGCCGTCGAGATCATCGACCTGCTCAAAGAGAAAGGTTCGAGCTTCGACATCGCCTCGATCTATGAGCTGGACAAAGTGATGGATCGCGGCGTCAGCGCCGACCGTATCAGCTACGGCAACACCATCAAGAAATCCAAGGACATCCGCTATTTCTATGAGAAGGGCGTGCGTCTGTTCTCCACCGACTCCGAAGCCGACCTGCGCAACATCGCCAAGGCTGCACCGGGCTCGAAAGTGTATGTGCGCATCCTCACCGAAGGCTCGACCACGGCCGACTGGCCACTGTCGCGCAAATTCGGCTGCCAGACCGACATGGCCATGGACCTGCTGATCCTAGCTCGCGACCTCGGCCTGGTGCCTTACGGCATCTCCTTCCACGTCGGTTCGCAACAGCGCGACATCAGCGTTTGGGATGCGGCGATTGCCAAGGTCAAAGTGATCTTCGAGCGCCTGAAAGAAGAAGACGGCATTCACCTGAAGCTGATCAACATGGGCGGCGGCTTCCCGGCCAACTACATCACCCGCACCAACAGCCTGGAAACCTACGCCGAAGAAATCATTCGCTTCCTGAAAGAAGACTTCGGTGATGACCTGCCGGAAATTATTCTGGAGCCGGGCCGTTCGCTGATCGCCAACGCCGGCATCCTGGTCAGCGAAGTGGTATTGGTTGCACGTAAATCGCGCACCGCCGTCGAGCGTTGGGTATATACCGATGTGGGCAAGTTCTCCGGCCTGATCGAAACCATGGACGAGGCGATCAAGTTCCCGATCTGGACCGAGAAGAAAGGCGAGATGGAAGAAGTGGTCATCGCCGGCCCGACTTGCGACAGCGCCGACATCATGTACGAGAACTACAAGTACGGTCTGCCGCTGAACCTGGCGATCGGTGATCGTCTGTACTGGTTGTCGACCGGTGCGTACACCACCAGTTACAGCGCGGTGGAGTTCAATGGCTTTCCGCCGCTGAAGTCGTTTTACGTGTAACGACCGCTGGAAATGAAAAGGCCCATCTATGGGCCTTTTTTATTTGCGCAACCATGTCTCAAAGTGGCTGACCATCGCCATGAACTCGTCAGCGCCCTCTTTCGCAGCAGTCAGTTGGAAATTCAGCTCTCCGAGTTTCGACACACGCTCTGCTCGTAACAACTCATCGATGGCAGCGTCTATGCGCAATGCTGCTTCCTCGAGAAATACGCTGGCTTGCGAGCTCACGGAGGCTATTTCGTTAAACAACTCGGCAACACCGCTCTTGTATTCTGCGGCCCGCACGGCAGGATCTGCTGAAGTGTAGGCAACGTCCCAAACCGGCGTACTAAAAGCTTCGCGAAATAGCGCCTGGACAACTGTCGGCTGGGTATGACACTGGCAGGCGCGATGATCCATTGCCCTGAAAAACACCGATTTAAGCCCGAACGCCTCGTCATGCACCTCGGCGATGGTGTACTTCAGTTGCCGTATCTCTGCGCTAAGTTCATAAAATCGAAGCGTCAATTCGTGAATCAGCTGTGGCAAATTCGTTGGGGGAAACAACTTCCAGGTCGGCGACCGCGACAAACTGTACAACTTGAAATCCACCTGACTGATGGGCTCACTTCTTGAGGTACGACTGGTTATTTCCCGGGTTTCGCGGGTAAACGTCGTGAGATCCTCAATGTAACGGCTGCACAGTCGCCGGGCTTCCTCGGTTCGCCCCCAGAAATTCAGTAGATAGCGCTCATTGAATGGGGCATTGTTCAGGCGCGAATCAGCGGCCAATGCCGCCGGTCTGTGACCACGGGATACCTGGAGCGCAAGTAAACCGGCAATACGGGTAAAGGTGGGTTCAAGCGTACCGAGGAACGCGGTGTAGCGATCCATCACGCGCCGTTGCGCGGCGGAGAATTCATAGGCAAGTATATTCATGAATTTTCAGGAGGCGATGGGCGCGTAGCCCACCGCCCCGACGCCTCACTGTTGAATAGTTTTCAGATACTTGACGACGTCGGCAATTCGTACAATCGCGGCTGCCGCTCGCTCTTCGACCGGTTGCGACTTGTCCTGCCTGAAATGCGGGCAGAACGATTCAACCCCGGCAACCAGATTGGAAAACTCATTCACATAGTTCCAGCGGCCGTCGTTCAGTTGGTCGAGAACGTTGACCAGTTGAATCTTCCCCTCCGTCTGGGCGATGTCGTTTGCGTATTTTTTTACCTGTGCTCGCAAATCACCCGCTTTATCCTTGAGCCTGTTGTAGCCCGCCAACATGTTCATGAAAGAAATCGACTCGCCAATACCGGTGACGATTTTTTTCAGGGTGTCGATGGCCAACAGAGCAACTGCGACCTGCGGCGGCGCCATCCCCAGAGCTTTCAGACTGTCGAGGGATAATTGCGCTTCCTCGCCGATCTTTTCTACGCCGGCCTTGGCGATCAAGTCGATGCCTTCGGCCACCGACTTTATCTCCGCTTCCAACGCGGTCAATTTTTCTTCAATTTTGATTTGCAGCGAATACGTAAGGTCTCGATCCTGTTGCAGTGCCGCAATCCATTCCTGCGAAGCGGCCCGGTCATAAGCGGTGCTCAAGCCATTGCGGGTAATCTTCAGATCTTCCGAACGTTCGGCGATTTTTTTGAAGATATTCTTCAGTTCGATCTCCATATCCTCCCGAACTTCGTCCGCATCTTCTGGATAAGCCAGTTCAGCTTGATACGCCTTCATCCGGGCCTGCGCACGTTCCAGATAGATGACATCGTTCTGCGATTGGTTACGCACATCAAACGTTGTTTTTTGGATAGCAACAGCTAGTTCTTTCATGGTGCGGACAGTGCCCGGCAGATAATTGAACTGCTCAAACAGCATTTGCGCGGTGGTATTGCTTTCCTGGACTGCAATCGCATGGTTACGCAAGGCAGTCATATTGACATCGGGATAAATGGAACTGTTATAGGCCGATAGCATGACTGTCTTGCTCCTGAACACCGCAAAGTTATTTCCATACTCTTTATCAGCTGCTGCGAACACACCCAGCAATTGATCCGAACTCGATTTAATTTGCTCCCATGGATCAATGATGGCGAGAATCTGGTTTTTGAACCGTCTCAACGATGTTGCTTCTTGCAGCAAATCAACTTCTTTGATAGAGGCGCCGACATAAGTACTGAGTGCATTCCATACCAACATCAGGTTTTGGGTGGCCACTTCAGCTTCGATCGTTACATAGCTGAGGTTCTGTAAGTCATCGCGCACTTTGTTCAACGAACTCAGGGTCTGGTTCTTGCTGGCCATCGTCTGGTTGGCCGCCCGCTGCGCCTCTTTAAGCCTGTTTCGTTCCTTGCGGATTTTTTCTGCTTTCACGCCCTGGTAGATACCAAGAATCAACCCACCGATGTTTAAGGTCGCTGCGGACTTGATCGCTTCCTGAACCAGTTGGTCGTACTGCTTATTGAGGTCATCGATCTCCTTCGAACGCTGGTCGATCTCGCCCTGCAGATCCTGAATGTCCGCCTGGTAGGTATTCCTCGAGACGAACTCCAGACGCAGCTTGATCTCCGGCAGGATTTTCTCGCGCATATCAATGCCAAAGCTGTCCAGCTCCGCCCGGACCCGTTCGGCTTTCTGATGGCACTGCCGGACTTTGCCGAGCATGTCGCCAAGGTACGCCTTGATCTCCGGAACATCGCCGGCCGGCAACGCGAGATCGGGAAGGTTCGGAATCTGGCGCTTGAGTTCCAGGTACTGTTCCGGCGTATCGATATCGTGTTCTTCCAGGTACCTCGAGGCTTTCAGGTCTTCATAGATCTCGACGATGCCTTTACCCGTGCGGATGATGCTACCTGCGAAAATCTTCAGGTCGGTTCCCGTGAGCATGATTTGCTCGCGCAACGGCGACCAGCGTTTGGCGTGGTCGTACGTCATGCCGAAGGTACGCAGGAAGTCCGCGGGCTTCAGGCCTACGCCACCAGCATCACCGGCGCCGTAGTTCAAATACTCGATAATGTCCTGCAACCTGACAGGCAGTGAAAGCCCAAGAACTTCATACTTTCTTAGACTGATAATCTGCTCTTTGGTTAATTGCAGACCGGTATCGCGATTGTATTCATCAGCTTCGCCAATTGAGGCATCGACAAATAGTTTAGGCGCCTTGATCGCCGCTTCTAAAACCTTGTCATCCATCCTGATTTCCATAAAGACTCCTTGTCTTTTAGAGCGTTATTTCATTGAGTTTTAGCGAGGCCAGTTGATTTCAGAAACCACTTTGTTTTTAGCCATCACCGCACAGACACTAGAGCAACCTGATAACAACCAGCAAGTTCAAAACCATGAGAAATCAAGACAAAAAAAGAACACACGCATGCACTTTGAATACAACACTCAACATAAATCAAATAAAAAGTCAGTTAATAAACTTACTTACCCTTACGCGCCAGTCAACTCATCCAGACGAATTCGGTAAGCTTGCGAAAGTGCGCGAATCTGTGAATGTTGCGCGTTCAGCAATGACTCACTGGCGACCCGCAAAAAGTTCACATTCCCCCCGTCCAGCGCCTTGCGCAGCCAGCCGAGTGCTTCTTCTACTCGCCCCTCATCCGCCAATATCGCCGCATAACTGAACTGCCCGCGAAAGTCGCCGCCCTCGGCCGAACGTCGATACCACTCGCGAGCCGCCGTTGTATCGACCGCGCAGACCTGCCCTTCTTCCAGATAACGCCCGAGCAGATTCATCGATTTCGCATGCCCGACTTCGGCGGCGCGTTGATACAACGCCAGTGCGTGTGGATGATCGACCATCACACCGCGCCCGGTCGCCAGCAGATTGGCCAGGTTGTACATCGCCCAGTCCAGCCCTGCCTCGGCGGCCATTCGATAATGTTGCGCCGCAACCCCGGCATCAGCGACACAACCCCAGCCGTGCTCGTGACAACGCCCGAGCATATTGCGCGCCATCAGATGACCTCGCCCCGCAGCGATGCCGAACCAGCGCAACGCCAGCGCCTGATCCTGCGCAATGCCCCGGCCATCGAGCAGGATCTGCCCGAGCAACGCCTGCGCTTCTAGCTCACCCTCGCCCGCCGCCAGCAAAATCGCCTGCGCGGCGCGGGCCGGGCTTTGTTCGAGCATCGCCGCCAGCCCGGCGGCGTCCAGGACTTCCTCGCGACGCAGTTGGAAACTCATACCTCGACCCAGCGGCGCAGCAGGTTGTGATACGTGCCGGTGAGGCGGATCAGCGACGGGTGATCCGGCATGTCCTGCGTGAGCTGCTGGATCGCCCCGTCCATCTCGAACAGCAAGGCACGCTGACTGTCTTCGCGCACCAGACTTTGCGTCCAGAAAAACGACGCATAACGTGCGCCGCGCGTGACCGCGTTGACCTTGTGCAGGCTGGTGCCGGGGTACAGCACCATGTCGCCGGCGGGCAGTTTCACTTGTTGGGTGCCGAAGGTGTCCTGGATCTCCAGTTCGCCGCCGTCGTAATCCGCAGGCTCGCTGAAGAACAACGTAGCCGACAAGTCGGTACGCACTCGTTCGATGCTGCCCTTGGGTTGGCGTACGGCGTTATCGATGTGGAAATCAAAACTGCCGCCCGCTGTGTAGCAGTTCACCAAAGGCGGGAATACTTTGTGTGGCAGTGCGGCAGACATGAACAGCGGATTTTTCCACAACCGTTCGAGCATCGCTGCGCCGATTTCCTTGGCCAGCGGATGACCTTCGGGCAGTTGCAGATTGTGTTTGGCCTTGGCCGATTGATAGCCGGCGGTGATCTTGCCATCGGCCCAATCGGCCTGTTCAAGCGCCTCGCGGATGCGCTGCACTTCGTCTTTTTCGAACAGACCGGGGATGTGCAGCAGCATGGCAATGTCACCTGATGGCAAAGAGGCGGCAATGGTATTGATTCTTATTGACCGTGTAAAACGCCCGCGACGAATGAATCAGTAAAAACCGTAAGGGCAAATTGTAAAGAATGTAAATTCAGTGCGAATAACAATGTTTCGCAATTGATACGAATACCTGTTTACCCTATATTCCGCGACCTCAAATCCTTGGGGAGGGGAATAAAAATGGCACGTCAACACACACAAGTACCGGTCAGTTCACCACGTCTGCTCGCCTCTGCAATCGGTGTGGCTATCACCGCCGGCTCCGCTGGCCACATGGTGTTCGCCGCTGAAAAGACTGACAGCAAAGCTGCCGGCAATGCCATTGCCCTGGACGCCACGTCGATCACTGGCGAAGCCCAGGACGCGACCTCCTATCAGGTCGAAAAAGCCTCCTCGCCCAAGTACACCGCGCCGCTGGTCGACACGCCGCGCTCGGTCACCGTTATTCCGCAACAAGTCCTCAAGGACACCGGCGCCCTGAACATGCAGGACGCGCTGCGCACCGTGCCGGGCATCACTTTCGGTGCCGGTGAAGGCGGCAACCCGCAGGGCGACCGTCCGTTCATCCGTGGTTTCGACGCCCAAGGCGACACCTACCTCGACGGCGTGCGCGATACCGGCTCGCAGAGCCGCGAAATCTTCGCCGTCGAAAACATCGAAGTCAGCAAGGGCCCGAACTCCGCTATCGGTGGTCGCGGCGCGGCGGGCGGCAGCATCAACCTGGTGAGCAAGAAAGCGCATCTGGGTAACTCGTTCGATGGCGGCTTCACCTGGGGCTCCGACCAGACCCAGCGCTACACCCTCGACGGCAACTACCAGTTCAGCGACACCGCCGCCGGCCGTCTGAACCTGATGAGTCACGAGAGCAACGTCGCCGGTCGTGACAAAGTCGATTACGACCGCTGGGGCATCGCGCCGTCGCTGGCGTTCGGCCTGGGCACCGACACCCGCGTGAACCTCGATTACTACCACCTCGAAAGCAATGACACCCCGGATGCGGGCATCCCGTACACCATCCCGACCGGTGGCTCGGCAGCACGCACCAAGTCCAACCCGGACAAGCCGTACGCCGGCGGTGATCACAGCAATTTCTACGGTCTGGATCGCGACTTCCGCAAGGGCCGCACCGACACCGCCACCTTCGCCATCGAGCATGATCTGAGCGACTCGCTGACGATCAAGAACACCCTGCGTCACGGCACCAGCATGCAGGATTACATCCTGACCCAGCCGGACGACAGCAAAGGCAACGTCAACAACGGCAGCGTCTGGCGTCGTGCCAATACTCGCGTGAGCAACACCGAGACCACCACCAACCAGACCGACCTGTTCGGCAATTTCTACGTCGCCGGCTTCAAGAACAGCTTCTCCACGGGCGTCGAATACACCCGCGAGCAAAGCCAGAAGTCTTCGTATAACGTCAACACCGACACCACGCCGCGCACCAGCGCCGCGACCACCAACTGCACACCGTCGATGATCGGCGCGTCGAGCGGCTACAACTGCACCTCGCTGTCGAACCCGAACCCGAACGATCCGTGGAACGGCGCGATCTCGCGCAACTACGCCGGCACCGACACCGAGGCCAACACTTACGCGCTGTACGTGTTCGACACCCTGGAATTGTCCGAGCAGTGGCTGGTGAACATGGGCCTGCGTTACGACCACTTCGACACCGAGTACAAGACCTACACCGCTGCCGGCGCCACCACGTCCAAGGGCGATGACACCAGCGAGTTCGTCACCGGCCAGTTCGGCGTGGTCTACAAACCGGCAGAAAACGGCAGCATCTACGCCTCTTACGCAACCTCCGCTACCCCGCCGGGCAACACCCTCGGTGAAGGTCAGGAAGGCAACCCGCTGGGCGGCACTCCGGATCGCAGCGGCAACTTGCTGAGCAGCGACATGGAGCCGGAAACCACCAAGAACTACGAGATCGGCACCAAGTGGGATCTGCTCAACGACCGCCTGTCGCTGACCGCTGACATCTTCCGCACCGAGAAAGAAAACGCCCGTGTGCAAGTCGACACCACTTCGTACGAGAACGCCGGCAAGACCCGCGTGCAAGGTATCGAACTGTCGGCCAGCGGCAAGATCACCGACAAATGGCAAGTGTTCGCCGGCTACGCCTACATGGACAGCGAACAGGTCGATGGCGGTCCACTGGGTCGCGCCAACGATGGCAACGAACTGCCGAACACACCGAAAAACAGCGCCAGCCTGTGGACCACTTATCAGGTCACGCCGAAGCTGACCCTCGGTGGCGGTGCGTTCTACGTCGACGACGTGTTCGGCAACGTGGCCAACACCACCATGGTCGATTCGTACGTACGTTACGACGCGATGGCGGCTTACAAGCTGAGCAAAAACGTCGACCTGCAACTCAACGTGCAAAACCTGACTAACGAAACCTATTACGACAAAGCCTTCTCGACCCACTTCGCCAACCAGGCGGCGGGCCGTACGGCGCTGTTGAGCACCAATTTCCACTTCTGACCGATGCGGAAACCTGTGGGAGCGAGCCTGCTCGCGAAAGCGGTGGGTCAGTCAAGTAGAGGCTGACTGACACGACGCCTTCGCGAGCAGGCTCGCTCCCACAAGGTATGCGCCGCAAGGCTTGGCCCCGTTCATTCAATTGAACGGGGCTTTTGTGCGTAATCAAAGAAGCTCTCGATAACCCACGGCATAATGCGCGCCGTGATGACAATTTCCGAACGGACGGCGAGTGACGTGTTGAAGAAAACCCTGTTCCAGTTGCACTGGTTTTTTGGCATCACTGCCGGCCTGGTGCTGGCCTTGATGGGCATCACCGGCGCGGCCTATTCGTTCCAGGACGAGATCCTGCGGGCGCTGAATCCCTCGGTGTTGCAGGTGGAGAAACAAGTCGCCGGCGTCCTGCCTCCGGTCGAACTGGTGGAGCACATCGAAGCCACCTCGGGCAAGAAAGTCTCGATGCTCTGGGTCGAGACCGACAGCGGCCACGCGGCGAAAGTGTTCTTCACCCCGCCCAAAGGCGAGCGCCGTGGCGAGATGCGCTACTTCGATCCGTATACCGGCGAGTTCATGGGCAACGCCGTCGGCCAGGATTTCTTTGGGCTGATGTTGCAACTGCACCGCTTCCTCGCCATGGGCGACACCGGGCGCAACATCACCGGCGCCTGCACGCTGATCCTGGTGTTTTTCTGCCTCTCCGGGCTGTACCTGCGCTGGCCGCGCCATTGGAACAGCTGGCGCGTGTGGCTGACCCTCGACTGGAAGAAAAAGGGCCGCGCCTTCAATTGGGACCTGCACTCTGTGGCCGGCACCTGGTGCCTGTTGGTGTATCTGCTACTGGCGTTGACCGGGTTGTCGTGGTCGTACGAGTGGTACAACAAGGGCCTGACCAAACTACTTTCCGACGCCCCGCAAAACGAACGCGTACGCGGTGGTCGCGGACCTGCGCCGCAAGGTCCGGCGCCGACCGCCGACTATGCCGCGATGTGGAGCAGCATCTACAGCGCCGCCGGCCCAGGCCTGTCCGCTTACAACATCCGCATGCCGGCCGTGGCCGGTCAACCGGCGACGGTGTTCTACCTGCTCGACAGCTCTCCGCATGATCGCGCGTTGAACCAGATCACCCTCGACCCGGCCACCGGCATCGTCAAACGCGTCGACCGCTACGCCGATAAAAGCTTCAAGGCACAACTGCTGACCAGCATTTATGCGTTGCACGTCGGCAGCTATTTCGGTCTGGTCGGACGGATCATCATCACCCTCGCGGCGGTGTGCATGCCGCTGTTCTTCATCACCGGATGGCTGCTGTACCTCGACCGTCGCCGCAAGAAAAAGCAGATCAAGGACGCACGCAAAGGTCTCGAACAACCGGCCGGCGATGCTCCGGCGTGGCTGATCGGCTTCGCCAGCCAGAGTGGATTCGCCGAACAACTGGCCTGGCAGACTGCCGGCCAGTTGCAGGCCGCCGGGTTGCCGGTGAAGGTGCAGCCGCTGGCCAGTGTCAGCGAGCAGGATCTGCGTGACTCAACCAATGCGCTGTTCGTGGTCAGCACCTTCGGCGACGGCGAAGCACCGGACAGTGCCCGAGGTTTCGAGCGCAAAGTGCTGGGCAAAGCCTCGACGTTCGACAATTTGAACTACGCAGTACTTGGACTCGGTGACCGTCAGTATCAACACTTCTGCGGCTTCGCCAAACGCCTGCATCAGTGGCTGGGCGAACACGGCGGCAAAACCCTGTTTGCCCCGGTGGAAGTCGACAGCGGCGATCCGTACGCGCTGAGCCATTGGCAAACCCAACTGGGCCTGCTCACCGGGCAAGCACCGGTCGACACCTGGCAGGCGCCGAGCTACGACAACTGGACGCTGGTGCGCCGTGAACTGATGAACCCGGACAGCAGCGGTGCGCCGGTTTATCTGCTGGGCCTCAGCGCACCCAATACCAGCAGTTGGCTGGCGGGTGATCTGGTGGAAGTGCTGCCACGTAATTGCCCGTGGGTCATCGAGCATTTCCTCGACGGTCTCGGCATTCGTGGCGAGACCCCGGTGAAAATCAACGGCCTCGACGAGCCGCTTGAAGTGGCACTGGCCTCGCGCCAACTGCCCGAACATCGTGCGCATCTGGTGGGCCTGCACGCGCAGGCACTGGTCGATGCCATGGTGCCACTGGCCATGCGCGAATACTCGATCGCCTCGATAGCCGCCGACGGCTTGCTGGAGTTGATCGTGCGCCAGGAGCAGCACAGCGACGGCAGCCTCGGAATTGGCTCCGGCTGGTTGACCGAACATGCGCCGGTGGGTGGCAGCATCAGTTTGCGCGTGCGCCGAAACAGCGGTTTCCACCTGCCGAACGAGCCGGTGCCGATGATTCTGCTGGGCAACGGCACCGGGCTGGCCGGGTTACGCAGCTTGCTCAAGGCGCGGATTGCCGACGGTCAGCAACGCCAGTGGTTGCTGTTTGGCGAACGCAATCGAGAACACGATTACTTGTGCCGAGCGGAGCTGGAAGAGTGGTTGATCAACGGCGATCTGGAGCGGCTGGATCTGGCGTTTTCGCGGGATCAAGCCGAGAAGATTTATGTGCAGGATCGGTTGCATGAGTCGGCTGACGAGTTGAAGAAATGGCTGGCAGACGGTGCTGTCATCTATATCTGCGGCAGTTTGCAGGGGATGGCATCAGGCGTGGATCAGGTGCTCAACGACATCCTCGGCGCCGCCGAAGTTGAACGTCTGATCGAACAGGGCCGATACCGCAGGGACGTTTACTGACCCCACACATTCCCCACTGTGGGAGCGAGCCTGCTCGCGAAGGCGATTTAACACTCAACATTGATGTTGGCTGTAACTCCGCTTTCGCGAGCAGGCTCGCTCCCACAGGGGATACGCTGATCAAACGGGCTGCAACTTCCGCTCAAACACCGCCACCCCATTCAAATCCCGCAACACCACACTCATCTCCCCACTCTGCCCTTCAATATTGACCTCGCCAAAAAACTGAAACCCGGCAAACGGTGAAGTGTTCTGTGCCGGCGGCGCCTTCTCGAATACCACCTCAGGCCCAAACGTCTTATCCAGCGGATTAGGCCCAAAACTCCCGGCATTCAACGGCCCCGCGACGAACTCCCAGAACGGTTCAAAATCCTGAAACGCCGCACGGTCGGGGTGGTAGTGATGCGCCGCGCAGTAATGCACATCTGCCGTCAGAAAGACAAAATTGCGCACCTGTTGCGCCCGCAGATAACCCAGCAATTCAGCGATTTCCAGCTCGCGGCCCTGCGCCGGTCCCGGATCACCGTTGGCCACTGCTTCCCATCGCGCCACGCCCGGACTCACCTCGCCATCAGGCACACCAAGGCCAATCGGCATGTCGGCGGCGATCACCTTCCACTGGGCTTTCGATTTCTTCAAGCCACGCTTGAGCCAGTCCAGTTGCTCGCGCCCCAAAAATGGTTTAGCCGCCCCGAGATTGTCATCGTTGGCCCCGCGATAACTGCGCATGTCGAGCACAAACACATCGAGCATCGGCCCATAACTGATCTTGCGATAGATCCGCCCGCCACCGTCGGCAGCCTGCAGACGCATCGGCGAATATTCCAGCCAGGCCTTGCGCGCACGCCCGACGAGGGTGTGGATATCTTTCTCCTGATAACGCTCGTCGAGTTGCTTGCCGGGCGACCAGTTGTTGACCACTTCATGGTCGTCCCACTGCCAGATCTGCGGCACTTCGGCGTTGAAGCGGCGGATGTTTTCGTCCATCAGGTTGTAGCGGTAGTTGCCGCGATAGTCGTCGAGGGTCTGGGCGACTTTGCTCTTGGCTTCGGTGGTGATGTTGCGCCATATCCGACCGTTTTCGGTGGTCAGCTGAGCCGGCACAGGACCGTCGGCGTAGATGGTGTCGCCGCTGTGGATAAAGAAGTCCGGCAGGCGCAGGCGCATGGCTTCGTAGATGCGCATGCCGCCGATGTCCGGGTTGATGCCGAAGCCCTGGCCGACGGTGTCGCCACTCCAGACGAAGCGAATATTGCGCCGCGCTGTCGGCGCACTGCGCAAGTGGCCAAGCCACGGTTCGCTGGCGACGCCAGTGCGGGCGTCCTTGAAGTACACGCGATAGAAAATCGCCTGATCGGCGGGCAGCCCGCTGAGTTCAACGCGGGCGGTGAAATCGCTGTGGGCATCGGCCAGCGCCGAGACAACCCGGCGTGGATTGCGAAACTGGCTGCGGGTGTCCCACTCGACCACCATCCGCGCCGGACGATCGCTGCGGCTCCAGATCATCGCGCGGTCGCCTTGCAGGTCGCCGGACTGCACGCCATCGGTGAGTTGCGGACGATCCTTGACCGACGCAATCACCGCTGGCGCCAGGCTCGGCATCAACAGACCGGCGCCGACCACTTGCATGACACGCCGGCGACCCACATTGAAATCGCTCATGCTGTTCTCCCTGAAAAAAGGAAAACTAAAGCACGCCTATATGAACTCGCCATGACACCACTAACCATTGTGGGAGCGAGCCTGCTCGCGAAAGCGGTGTGCCAGTCAACATACATGTCGCTGGCAGATTGCATTCGCGAGCAGGCTCGCTCCCACAGGGGATTGGTGTCAGGCCTTGGCGGGTTCCATTGCCAGCTCGACGGTTTCAGGCCGTTTGACTGTCGCGTACACCACCGCCGTCAGCAGACTCCCCGCCACAATCGCCAGCAGATACAGCAGCGCATGATTGATCGCATTCGGGATCGCCAGTACAAACAAGCCACCGTGCGGCGCCATCAGTTTGCAGCCGAAGTACATCGACAGCGCACCGGTCAACGCACCGCCAGCGATACTCGCCGGAATCACTCGCAACGGGTCTTTCGCGGCAAACGGAATCGCCCCCTCGGAGATAAAGCACAGCCCCAGCACGAAGGCAGCCTTGCCGGCCTCGCGCTCAGTTTGGGCAAACTTGCGCCGGGCGATGAACGTGGCGATGCCCAGACCAATCGGGGGCACCATCCCCGCCGCCATGGTCGCGGCCATCGGCGCGTAACTCTGCGAGGCCAGTAGCCCCACCGAGAACGCATACGCGGCTTTGTTGATCGGCCCGCCGAGGTCGACGCACATCATGCCGCCGAGCACGATCCCCAGCAGGATCGCGTTGGTGGTGCCCATGCTGTCGAGAAACTGCGTGAGCGCGGCGAGCATGCCCGCCACCGGTTTGCCGACCACGTAAATCATCACCAGACCGGTGAACAGGCTGGCGAACAACGGGATGATCAGAATCGGTTTCAGCGCTTCAAGACTTTGCGGCAACGCAACATATCGACTGATGGCCTTGGCCGCATAACCGGCGATAAAACCGGCAACAATCCCGCCGATAAACCCGGCGCCCAAGGTACTCGCCAGCAAACCGCCGATCATCCCCGGCGCCAGGCCCGGACGGTCGGCAATCGAATAGGCGATGTACCCGGCCAGCAGCGGCACCATCAACTTGAACGCGGTTTCGCCGCCGATCTGCATCAGCGCTGCCGCCAGCGTGCCTTCCTCTTTGAACGCGGTGATGCCGAAGACGAACGACAACGCGATCATCAGACCACCCGCCACCACCATCGGCAACATGTACGAAACGCCGGTCAGCAGGTGTTTGTAGACCCCGGTTTTCTCCGATTTGGCCGGTGCCTTGCCGTCGCTGGCAGCGCTTTCCTGCTGACCTTCGGCGAGGGCTTTTTTCAGCGTGGCTTCGGATTGCTTCAATGCAATGCCAGTGCCGCAGCGGTAGATTTTCTTGCCGGCGAATCGCTCGGTAGCGACGTCGATATCCGCCGCCAGCAGCACCACGTCAGCCTCGGCAATCGCGGTCGCGCTCAGCGGAGTTTTCGCGCCGACCGAGCCTTGCGTTTCGACCTGCAATTCATAGCCCAGACGCTTGGCCGTTTGCTGCAAAGCCTCCGCCGCCATGAAGGTGTGAGCAACACCGGTCGGGCAGGCGGTGATGGCGACGATGCGCGGCGCACGCTGCTCAACGGCAGCCGGGGCGGCTGCGCTGGCGACATAAACTTCGGCTTCTTCAGCACCACGGCGCAACACCGCTTCGACATCTTGCAGGGCCTGCGCCGGGGCAATCTGGAAGAGCCGTTTGCCGACGAAACGCGTCATGTCGACGTTACCGGTGGCGACCAGCAACACCCACTCCGCCGCTTCGATGGTCGCTGCCGACAATTCACGTTCCGGATGCGCCGCATCGACCACTTCGACGCTGGTGCTCCAACCCTGACGCTGGGCCGCCGCATCGAGCAAGCGGGCGCACAGCACACTGGTGACCATGCCGTTCGGGCAAGCCGTAACAATGGCTAACTTCATGACAAACCCTCTTATTGTTCTGTCAGGGGGCGCACGCGCACACCCTGTTCGAGCTGCGCCAGTTGCGCGGCGTCGTTGATGCCAAAACCGATCTGGGTCACCGCCATCGCGGCAATCGCCGTGGCAGTGCGCAAAGTTTGCTCAGGCGTATCGGCACTGAGCAACCCATGAAGCATGCCGGCCAATAGCGAGTCACCGGCACCGACGGTACTGGCGACGCTGACCTTCGGCGGTGAAGCATGCAGCGCCGAGCCGACGCTGAACCAGTTCACGCCGTCAGCGCCGTGGGAGATCACCACGTGCTCGATGCCTTGAGCGTGCAACTGCGCCGCTGCCTGCGCCTCGGCGGCGTGGGAGACCACCTCGCAACCGAGCGCATCAGCCAGTTCTTCAGTGTTCGGTTTGATCAGCCACGGGCCAGCCTTCAGCGCTTGGCGCAACGCTTCACCGCTGGAGTCGAGGGCGACTTTCAGGCCGAGGGAGTTGAGCCGTTCGATCAGCTCACGCAACCACTGTGCAGTCACGCCGCGCGGCAGACTGCCGGCGACCACCACCGCGTCGTGCCCCGGCGCGATCTGCACCAGACGATCGAGCAAAGCCTGCTGCGCCGCAGCATCGACCACCGGCCCCGGGCCGTTGATGTCAGTGATACGGCCATCGCGCTCGGCGACTTTGATATTGCTGCGCGTCTCGCCCGGCACACGGACAAACGCATCGACAAAACCGCGCTTGGCGAACAGGGTCTCGAACGCTTGCAGATTGTCTTCGCCGAGAAAGCCGCTGACCGTCAGTTGGTGGCCAAGGTCGGCCAGCACCTGCGCGACGTTCACGCCTTTGCCGGCGGCGTGGGTGTGCATCTCGTCGCTGCGGTTGACCTGACCGGCAGCCAACACTGGCAGCTCGACCGTGAGGTCCAGCGCCGGGTTGAGGGTCAGGGTGAGAATCTTGGCCATTACAGGGCCTCCACTAATGCACGCACTTCGTTGGCGCTGCCCACGGTGAGGGCTTGTTGAGCAAGGGTTTGCGCCTGGGTCAGGCTGAGTTCGCGGATGCGCGCCTTGACCTCGGCAATGCTGCGACCGGACACGCTCAGCTCATCGACGCCGAGGCCAACCAGCACCGGCACCGCCAACGGATCGGCCGCCAGTTCGCCGCACACGCCGACCCATTTGCCATGGGCATGGGCCGCACGCACGGTGATGTCGATCAGTTGCAGCACCGCCGGGTGCAAGCCGTCAGCCTGGGCCGACAGCGTCGGGTGACCACGGTCGATGGCCAGGGTGTATTGGGTCAGGTCGTTGGTGCCGACGCTGAAGAAGTCGACTTCCTTGGCCAAGACCGGCGCGAGCAACGCGGCGGACGGCACTTCGATCATGATCCCCAGTTGCAGATCGGCGACCGGGATTTCCAGGCGCAAGCGCTCGGTCATGTCGCGAGCCTGACGCCACTCTTCAACGCTGCCGACCATCGGGAACATGATCCGCAGCGGACGGTTGTCCGCCGAACGCAGCAAGGCGCGCAATTGCGCTTCCATGATCTGCGGACGCTGCAAGGTCAGGCGAATGCCGCGCACGCCGAGGAACGGGTTTTCTTCCTTGGCGATCGGCCAATACGGCAGCGGCTTGTCGCCGCCGACATCCAGCGTACGCACCACCAGCGGTCGACCGGCGAGGCCGTCGAGAACGCGGCGGTATTCGGCTTCCTGAGTGGCTTCATCCGGCGCTTGCGGGTGGGCCATGAAAATCAGTTCGGTGCGCAACAGACCGATGCCTTCGGCGCCCTGCTCTACCGCGCTGATGACGCCAGCGCTTTCGCCAATGTTGGCGAACACTTCCACGGCGTGGCCGTCGGTGGTGTGCGCCGGTTGATGGCGTTGTTCGGCAGCAGCCTTGAGGCGTTGTTCGCGGGTGTCGCGTTCTTCGCTGGCGCGTTGCAGGGTCGCAGCATCGGCGTCGACATGCAGACGACCGCGTTGACCGTCGAGCAGCAACGGCGTGCCTGGTTTGAGCAGCAACACCGCCGCACCTGCACCGACCAGCGCGGGAATACCGAGGGCACGGGCGACGATGGCGCTGTGCGCGGTGGCGCCGCCGCGTGCGGTGAGAATCCCCGCTACTCGCGCCGGATCGAGCCGCGCCACGTCGGACGGGCCGACTTCGTCCATCACCAGAATGTACGGTTGCTCAGGCTCGTTCGGCGTCTGCACGCCGCACAATTGCGCCAAGACACGGCGACCAATGTCGCGCAGATCCGCCGCCCGTTCGGCGAGCAACGCGTCCTGCAGCGATTCCTGTTGCTTGGCCGCAGCTTCGAGCACTGCCATCCACGCCGCTTCAGCGCTTTCGCCTTGCTTGAGGCGCGTGTCGACTTCGTCGGTCAGTTCCGGGTCGTCGAGCATCTCCTGATGGGTGATGAAAATCTCGCGGATGGCTTTGGCTTTGCTGCGTTCGATCAAGCCTTGAATGTCGCTGCGCACATCGCTCAGCGCTTGCTTGAGACGCTCGCGTTCGATCGCGGCGGACTCACCACGCAGCGGGTATTCGATGGTTTGCTGCACTTGAATGTGCGCCGGGCCGATGGCGATGCCCGGTGCCGCGGGAATCGCTTGCAACTGAGTGCCGGACGTCGGGGCGATGACGACTTCGGCGATATCGGCGATGACTTCGCGTTGCTGACTCACGGCGGGCAGCGGCTCGACCTCTTCACCGAGGCC
The DNA here is from genome assembly GCF_900187585.1 of Pseudomonas sp. Irchel 3E19. Taxonomy (NCBI): domain Bacteria; kingdom Pseudomonadati; phylum Pseudomonadota; class Gammaproteobacteria; order Pseudomonadales; family Pseudomonadaceae; genus Pseudomonas; species Pseudomonas sp. Irchel 3E19. The sequence continues at coordinate 11,324 of NZ_FYDT01000046.1, read as the reverse complement.
TTCTTCGATGGCGGCGAGCAAAGCCGGCAATGCGTCGGCAGCAATGCTCGGTTCGGCGATCAACTCCAGCACCTGACCACGACGAGCGCCGAGGCTGAGCAGTTTGCTCAAGCTCTTCACCGATACGGCGCTGTCCTGACCGTCGACGATGCGCACACGGATTTCGCCATCAAAACTCTTCGCCAGTTGCGCCAGGATCTTCGCCGGGCGTGCGTGCAGACCGTGGGCGTTGGCCAAGGCGATGCGTGCGCTCGGCCAGTCGGCAGGCAACTCGCCCCCCAGCACTTCAAGGACTTTACGGCTGCTGGTGGCGCGGCCCAGTTCATGGCCGCGACCTTCGATCAACAACGCGCACAGCCGCTCAAGCAAGGCCTGATGCGCTTCGCCGAGGCTGGCCAGGCAGAACAGACCGCTCAGCGGTTGACCGAGATAGCGTATTGGTTTGTCCGGGGTGACGAAGGCCAGCCCCGGACGCTTCACGGTTTGCTCGCTGTGTAGCCACCACAGACCATCGCCCAACGGCAGCGCTTCGACTTGCTGCAACACGCCAGCAAAACCGTTGCTCACGCAATCGGCCTGACGCAGCAGACGCGCCCCCCGCCAAACCAACTCTTCGAAATCGTCGGCAGCAACACCGAGGCCGATCATCTGTGCGTCCAGCGCCAGTTCCTGCGGCGCGCCTTGCAGCAACTTCAACAGTGCTTCGGGCGAACTGGCGCGACGCAGGGCCTGGCCCAGATCGGTCTCGCCGAGGGCCCGGGTCAGCAGTTGCAACAGGCGCAGGTGTTCGTCGGATTTGGCCGCAATGCCGATAGCCAGATAAACGATCTGGCCATCGCCCCAATCGACACCCTCGGGAAACTGCATCAGGCGCACGCCAGTTGCGAACACCTGATCGCGGGTTTCGGGGGTACCGTGGGGGATGGCAATACCTTGACCAAGAAAGGTCGAGCCCTGGGCTTCCCGGGCCTGCAGTCCGGCCAGGTATCCGTCGGCGACCAATCCATCGGCGACCAGATGATTGGCGAGTAATTGCAGGGCAGCGGGTTTATCCACAGCCGATTGGCCCATGGATATCTGCTCTATAGTGAGCTCGAGCATGCGATCTCCTTTTTGGCACATGAAGGTGCCAGGTATTGTTTTGGATGGTTGCAGCTTAGGCGCTTGTCAGCTTCCTTTTCAGGGGCAGTTTTGGCGGTTTCACGGCAGAACCGGCCAAAAGCGCCTAAAACGTAGAAAATACGCTTGCTGAAACGTTTAATCTAGATTGATCGGCACGTTACTCGATAATGTCTCATCCTTGAAGTCCAACTTGTCGGATGCGTTGCGACAATGGTCGTCTGCCCGAATCGGGTAGGATTGGCGAAAATCTCGCCGTACGCTCGAAAAAACAAGGAAATACCGGGTTGAAACTCAGTGATATCGCGCGTTTGGCCGGCGTGTCCGTGACCACCGCCAGCTACGTCATCAATGGCAAAGCCGCACAGCAACGCATCAGCACCGCCACCGTCGAGCGGGTGCGTGCGGTGGTCGAGCAGCACGGCTTCACGCCCAATCCACAAGCGGCCGGGTTGCGCAGTCGGCATACCCGCACGCTGGGCTTTATCCTACCGGATCTGGAAAACCCCAGTTACGCGCGGATCGCCAAACTGCTGGAACAAGGTGCGCGGGCACGCGGCTATCAGTTACTGATCGCCAGCTCCGACGATGCACCGGACAGCGAGCGCCAGTTGCTGCAACTGTTCAAGGCGCGCCGTTGCGATGCGCTGATCGTCGCCAGTTGCCTGCCGGCCGGGGATGACAGCTACCGCCAGTTGCAGGCCAAGGGTCTGCCGATCATTGCCATCGACCGGGTCATGGAACCCGAGCATTTCTGCTCGGTGATCAGCGACGACCGCGAGGCCAGTCTGCACCTGACCCAGAGCCTGCTCGAACCGCAGCTCAAACAGATCGTCCTGCTTGGTGCCCGCCCGGAACTGAGCATCAGCCAGGAACGTGCCGCTGGTTTCACCCAGGCCCTGGTCGATTTCAAAGGCGAAGTGCTGGTCGAACACGCCGAATCCTTCAGCCGCGAATGCGGCAAGCAATTGATGGAAGAACTCCTGCAACGCCTCGGCCATTTGCCGGATGCGCTGGTAACAACTTCCTACGTGCTGCTGCAGGGCGTGTTCGACGCCCTGCATGACTTCCCGCTCAAATCCCGCCCGTTGCGCCTCGGCACATTCGGCGACACGCAATTGCTCGACTTCCTACCATTGCCGGTCAACGCCATGGCCCAGCAGCACCAGTTGATCGCCGACAAGGCGCTGGAACTGGCACTGGCCGCCGTCGAGCAATCGGAATACAAGCCCGGCGTGCAAGCGATTGCCCGTACCTTCAAGCAGCGTATTCACCGGGACTGAACCGTGGAGCTGATCGACAGCCACACCCACCTCGACTTCCCCGACTTCGACGCCGACCGCTCGGCGTTGTTGGCCGAAAGCCGCGCCCTCGGAGTGCGGCGGATGGTGGTACTGGGAGTCTATGAGGGTAATTGGCAGCGGGTATGGGATCTGGTGCAAAGCGATGCTGACTTGTACGCAGCGTTCGGTTTGCATCCGGTGTATCTCGATCAGCATCGCCCCGAAGATGTGCTGGCGCTCGGTGACTGGCTGACGCGATTGCGCGGTCATCGGCAGTTGTGCGCGGTGGGTGAGATTGGTCTGGACTACTTCATCGAAACCCTCGACCGCGCGCGCCAACAGGCGCTGTTCGACGCACAACTGCAGCTGGCGGCGGACTTTGAATTACCGGCGCTGATTCATGTGCGCCGCAGTCACGCGGCGGTCATTGCCACGCTCAAGCGTTTTCGTCTGAAGCGAGCCGGGATCATCCATGCCTTTGCCGGTAGCCGTGAAGAAGCGCGCGAGTACATCAAGCTGGGTTTCAAACTCGGTCTGGGTGGCGCGCCGACCTGGCCGCAGGCGTTGCGCATGCATCGGGTGCTGGCGGATTTGCCACTGGATTCGATTGTGCTGGAAACCGATTCCCCGGACATGGCGCCCGCGATGTTTCCCGGTCAGCGCAACAGCCCGGCGCACTTGCCGGCGATCTGCGAGGCGCTGGCCGAATTAATGAAGATCAGCCCTGAACAACTGGCTACCGCCAGCACTGCCAACAGCTGTGAAGTGTTTGGCTGGTAAAAAAACCTTGTGGGAGCGAGCCTGCTCGCGAAAGCGGTGTGTCAGGTGACGAAGATGTCACTGGCAGATTGCATTCGCGAGCAGGCTCGCTCCCACAGTTTTTCGCCCGTGCCTCAGACGCGAAACGCGCTGATCAATTGTTTGAGTTCCACCACCTGCGCAGACAGCGCCCGGCTGGCATCTTCAGTCTGATGCGCACCTTGCGCCGTGCGCTCACCGGCGCGGTTGATCTCGACGATATTCTGATCGATGTCATGGGCCACCGCGGTTTGCTGCTCCACCGCAGCGGCAATCTGCTGGTTCTGATCAACGATCATGCCTACAGCGCCGAGGATGTTTTCCAACGCTTGCTGAACCTTCTCCGACTGGCCGACCGTGCCGTTGGCCATCTGATGGCTGACGCCCATGGCCTTCACCGCCGCGCCGACGCCGCCGTGCAGCTTGGCGATCATCTGCTCTATCTCTTCGGTCGATTGCTGCGTGCGTTTGGCCAGGGTGCGTACTTCGTCCGCCACCACCGCAAAACCGCGCCCCTGCTCGCCAGCTCGGGCGGCTTCTATCGCGGCGTTGAGCGCCAGCAGGTTGGTCTGTTCGGCGATGCTCTTGATCACTTCCAGCACGCGGCTGATCGACTGGCTGTCACTGGCCAGTTGATTGATCACCAGCACCGACTGATCGATCTCGCTGGCCAGGGCGGCAATACTGCCTTGCTGCGATTCCACCAGGCCACGACCATTGATGGTCTCGTCGTTCACGCTGTGCGCGCTGCTCACCGCCGCCGCTGCACTGCGCGCTACCTCCAGTGAAGTCGCCGACATCTGATTCATCGCCGTCGCCACCTGCTCGATCTGCGTGCGCTGTCCGGCGACCGCCTGATTGCTTTGCGCAGAAACGTTTTCAACTTGCCCGGCCTGACGCTCGACCTCGCCGACGGTGTGCCCTACCCGCTCGATCAAGTCGTGAATCTTGCGCACCGTGCCGTTGAACACTTCGCCCAATTCGCCCAGTTCATCGCGGCTGTTCGCTTTGAAGGTAACGGTCATGTCACCGGCCGCGACCTTGTCCATCATCGCGCCCAGGCGTTTGAGTGTGGTGCGGGTCGACGCATAGAAGCCGCCGTAGAGATAGAAAATCAGCACAAACACCACCGACAACGCCACAGCCTGCAAGACCATGTGCGTGCGGTTCTGCGCCAGACGCTGCTGCAATTGGGTGTCGAGGAATTTCAGGGTGGCTTCGTTGAGCTGCCAGGTTTTGTCGATAAGTCCGGTCACCTGGTCGTAAAACGCCTGCCACGGTGCATCAAGGGTATCGGCCATCACCACTTGTTCTTCGAATAATTCACTGGCCTGTTTCAGCGAGGCCTTGCTGGCCTCGGCCGGAGCGCTGAGGGTTTCACGCGCGGCCGTGCTGGAGCCCAGCGCGTCCTGCAGCTTCAAGCCGTACTCGGCCTGGAGCTTTTCGATCTGCACCAGCAACTCATCAAAACGGGTGCTCGACGAACTGTTGAGAAAGCCCTGACCCAACGAATACGAGCCCATGGCCCGGCCTTCGCCAAGGGTTTGCGTGACGGTCGGCGTAATCAGCGTGACCAGTTCGCTGAGTTGGCGGATATCGCTCTGGTTGTCGCGGCTCAGCCCCGCCTGACTGGTGATGATCTGGCTGAATATCTGCGCACTGGCCAGCAATTTGCCGATCAAGGCACTTTTGCTTTGCAGGGAGTTTTCCGCTTGCTGGGCTTTGAATGCGGCAATCATTTCATCGCGTTTGCCGTCAAACACCTTGATCTGCTCGGGATCATCGGTCATTGCCGTGAGCCCTTGCAGGCGCGCCAAAACGGCTTGTTCAAGGGTGGTGATCTGCGCTTCGACGTTACCGGCCTTGCCGGACTGGCCGAGGGTGACGTCGATCTGCACCAGATTGTTCAGGGTCTCCAGATCCCGGCGCAGGCTCAGGCTACTGCCCAGCAGATCGAGGCTTTGCAGTTCGATCCGGGTGCCCTGGAATTCGCGATAAGAGTCGCGCACCAGATAGAAATTGGTCACCAGCATCGGCACCAGAAACAGCACGCTGATCAGGCTGAACTTCATGCCGAAGCTCAGACGGTTCATCAGCGAGACGGCGGGATAGAGCAAGCTCTTCACTGGAAGTCTCCCTTGGTTTTTCTTGTTTTTATTGGCAGGCGCGCAGAGACAGCAGATAGCCACTATCGGGCGCCATCTCTGTATAGCGCAAATCGGAGGGAGGCTTTGTAACTTAAGGTTAACGGCAAAAAAGATCGCAGCCTGCGGCGGCGCCTACAGGAAAAACTCGATCCCAGTGTAGGTGCTGCCGCAGGCTGCGATCTTTTGATCTTGCTTTACATCAGTGAATCAATACGGTCCACAAGGCAAACCCGGCATACCACAGCACCGCTGCGCGCAGCAGCAGTTCCCACAGGCAATCGAGGGTGTTGATGCCTTCCGGGCCAACCGCAGGAGGCGGGATCTCCCCTGCGGCCAATCCAACCTTGTTGATCAATTGCGCGGCGCTGATGTTCCAGTTCAGCAACTCATGCAACATCACCCGGCTGACCGCCACAAAATTGCCGACCAACGCGAAACTTGCCGCCAACAGACGCACCGGCACCCAGTCGAAGGCATGGCGCAACTGCGCGGCACGCTCGACCAGCGCCGGGTTGTGCCCATGCTCTTCGGCCAGCGCCAGCAAGCGATAAGCCAACGCCGCCACCGGACCGAGCAGGAAATACCAGAAGATCACCGCGAAGAAACTCTGATAGGCCTGCCACAACAGATGCCCCTGTACCCGGTCGAGCAATTGCTCGCCGCTGTCGGCACAGATATCCAGATCACGCTTGGCCACGTGGGCCGCCGCTTGCAGATCCTCACGCCGCCAGGCATCACGGAACGGCCCGAGACCGCCGAGCAAATCACCGCGCCCCAGGCTGTAAATCACCACCAGCAGATGCAATGGCAGCGCGAGCAAGCCGTACGCCACCGGCTCCAGCACCACCAGCAACAGCGCGAGCAGCGCCACCGGAAACAGCACCAGAATCGTCAGCACCAGCCATGGCTGTTTGGCCAGACGCTCGCTGCTTTCGAGTTTGTTCAGTTCGCGGATCCATCCGCCATCGCGTTGAACCCGGTGACGCAGGGCCGAGAACTTCTCGATCCACAGCGCCAGCAGTAACACCAGAAAACTCATTGTCCTTCCTCTTGTGCCAGGGCTGCGCGGTAACGCGCCCAGTCGAATGCCGGGCCAGGATCGGTCTTGCGCCCGGGTGCAATGTCGCTGTGTCCGCAAATACGTGCGCCGGTGATGGCCGGAAATGCGCTTTGCAACTGGCGGGTCAGCACGGTCAGCGCCTGATACTGCGCGTCGGTGAACGGCAGATCATCGGTGCCTTCAAGCTCGATGCCCACGGAAAAATCGTTACAGGTTTCGCGCCCTTCGAAAATAGACACACCCGCATGCCACGCCCGCTCAAGACAGGAGACAAACTGGGTGACCTTGCCGTCACGTTCGATCAGAAAATGCGCCGAGACCCGTAGGTCGGCAATCCCTGCAAAGTAGGGATGTTCGGTGACATCCAGGCGATTCTGGAAAAATTCCTGCACCTTGCCGGTGGCGAACTGCGCCGGTGGCAGGCTGATGTTGTGGATCACCAACAGGGAAATTTCGCCCGCAGGGCGTTCATTGAAGTTGGGCGATGGGCAGACCTGCACCCCGTGACACCACCCGCTAGCGGGATCCAGCTGCATAACGATTCCTTCAACGCCGACTGTGTTGGCGCCCAGTATGCCGTGATCGGCCCCCGGCGCGCGATCACTTGGCGCGATTGAGTCGCCGCAGATTGCCCAGCACCGACTCCAGAGCCCGGTCGAACAGCAAGGTGTCGTCAAGCGCGCGCACCGCACCACGCTGGAATTCGAGCGCCAGTTCGATGCGGCTGCGTTCCAGCACCTTCATCCCGGTGCGGTCGACAAACACGTACTTGCCGGTGGCTTCGATGATCGCTGCGAGCTTGCAGCGCAGGGTGTTGTCCTCGTCTTCCTGAAACGCCACCCAACCGCCCACGCGCAATTGATCAACCTGTTGCAGACCGGCGGCGCCCTGAGACAGGCGCCCCGAGGTCAGCGCCATCGTGGCCTCGTCAGCGGTTTGCAAAAGGATCTGCCGCGAGACCTCGATCAGTGCCGGCGCCGCTTGATCAGCCGCCGTGCGCGGTTCAAGCACACGCACATGCAGCGCTTCCAGCTCGCTGAAAAATTCGCTGGTGGCAAACGGATCGAATGCCGAACGGCTCAATCCGTCACGCAACGACTTCAGCAACCCCGGCACCAGTGCCAGCAGACGCATGTCAGCGTCAGCATCATCATGGCGCTGCACACTCCAGATCAGTTGCTCCAGGGTTTGCACATCGGCCTGCCACTCAGCGGACTTATCGCCATGCTTGAGGCAGGTCAGCAGCAGCACCTTGCTCCAGGCGTCCTGCACAAACGCTACCACCGACGGCGGCAGGACTTTGCCCAGCAGGACTTGATTCAACGCCAACTCGACTCGCCGACGAGCCAACTCGGTTTTCGCCCGCCCTTCTTCGGCATCGCGCAGACGCTGCTCGAGCAATTCACTGCGCCGACGCTCATCACTGGTGAAGGCAAGAAAGTCTGCGAGCAATTCGGAAAAAATCGCCGGATCATCGTCAAAATCGGTGAGCAGGCGCTGCACCACCTGCTCGATGCGCAGATACAGGCTGTCGCGCGCCTCGCCATCACAATCGCCCCAACCCATCGCCGCTTCGGCAATTTCGTTGAGCAGCCGCCGCGCCGGATGACTGCTGCGACTGAAGAAGCTTTTGTCGAGCACCGCCACTTTGAGCATCGGGATCTGCAAGCGGGCGATCAGCGCCTTGAGCGAGTCCGGCACATTGCGGTCTTCAAGGATGCAGTCGAAGACCATGGCGATCAGGTTGATCACGTCTTCGTCAGCCCCACCAACGATCCGCGATTTGCCACTTTTGACGCTGACCCGCGTCAGCAGTTGCTCAAGCTGATTGCGCAGATCGAAGTCGTCATGCGACGCCAGCGCCGGCACATATTGTTGCAAGTGCGAGAGCAGGCGCAGCAGGTCGCGGGTGGTGATCGGCTGTGTAGCGGCGCTCGGTTCCAGAGTCGGCGCGACGCTGCCGCGCACGTGCAACAGCAACTCCTGCAACGCGGCGAAGACTTCCTGCACGCCTTCGTCTGCTGGCGGCGGATCGTCGCTTTCCTCGCTATTTACGTTGGCCACCGCGCGATCGATCGCGCGGCGTGCAGGAGCCGGTTTCAGTTCAGGTAGCACGCCGGTGGCACTGAGCAACTGATTGGCTTCGGCATACAACTGTTCGGTGTCGGCCAGCACATAGCGCTCGAACAGTTTGAGCAGGATCAACTTGACCCTGATCTCTACACCGAGGTTGCGACCGGCCTGCAAGAAGAACTCACAGAGCAGCGCCGGGCCGAGCGGATTGCATTGATCGTCCAGGGTATTGCCAAGCAATGCGTTGAGGCGCGCGGTCAGTTGATCGAGGGCAAAGCCGTCACGTTTGAGTACGCGGCCGACCATGGTCTCCACCGCGACATTACGCTCCATGTCATCCGTGCGCGGTGCCGAGTCTTCGTGCATCAACGGAAGTGGCAGCGTGTTGTGCACGGGATCGTATTGGGTGAGGCCGACAAAGGCATCGAAGAACAGTTCGAGAAAGCCCCGTTCGATGTTTTTGCGCTTGAGGCGCAAGTCGCGCATGGCTTCGAAAAAGATGTTCTGTTCGACGTCGTTGCGCGCCCGGTCGGCCATTTCAAACAGGGTGTCATCGGCGTTATCGAACAGCTCCTGCAAACCGTGACGCAGTTGCTGGGCAGCCTTGTCGCGAACCTGAAGCAGAATCACAGGCAGGCGGGCGAGCGGCGAGTGATTCGCCTGATCGGTAGCGGCCTTGTGCAAAGGCACTACTTTCCCGTCGTTGTGCATCCAAGCCTCCTGAAGCGGTGATTCGTTCGGTCAAGCCAACCCGGATCCCTGTGGGAGCGAGCCTGCTCGCGATAGCGGTGTGTCAGCCGCAGCAATGTCACTGAAAGAATGTATTCGCGAGCAGGCTCGCTCCCACAAGTTCAATCAGGACGTCAAAGCTATGACGTCAAATGCAAGGCGAATTATCTTTCATAACTTGTACCCGGCGCCATAGTCGTCAGGGTTTCCCCTATGCCTGTCCCCTCTCAGTGACCACGTCTGTACGGGGTTTGCTCAAAGAAAATCGACCAGATGCAGTCAAGCACGCGTGTTCTCACCTTGGGTTGGCTCGCGCCATGCCCCTATAATCGAATCACTTTGTTTGTGGAGCCCGTTATGCCGAATCTACGTCTCGCCGATTTGACCGCCGAAATCGAAGCCAACGTGCGCCGTGCGTTGCTCGAAGACATCGGCAGCGGCGACATCACCGCGCAACTGATCCCGGCCGAACGTCTGGCCAAAGCCACTATCATTACCCGCGACGACGCCATCATCTGCGGCACTGCGTGGGTCGATGCGGTGTTTCGTCAGCTCGATCCGCGGGTCGCGGTGCATTGGCAGGTGATCGATGGCGAGCGGGTCAAACCCAATCAACCGCTGTTTCATCTGGAAGGCCCGGCCCGCTCGTTGCTGACCGGTGAACGTAGCGCGCTGAACTTCCTGCAATTGCTTTCGGGCGTGGCGACCCGCGCGCAGTACCTGGCGGATTTCGTCGGCGAAACGCAGGTCAAGCTGTTGGATACGCGCAAGACCCTGCCGGGCCTGCGTCTGGCGCAGAAATACGCGGTGACTTGCGGCGGCTGCCACAACCATCGCATCGGCCTGTACGACGCCTTCCTGATCAAGGAAAACCACATCGCGGCCAGTGGTGGCATTGCACAAGCCATCGCCGCCGCCCACAAGATCGCCCCGGGCAAGCCGGTGGAAATCGAAGTGGAAAGCCTGGATGAGTTGAAAGAAGCGTTGGCGGCCAGCGCCGACATCATCATGCTCGACGAACTGAGCCTGGACGACATGCGCGAAGCCGTACGCCTCAACGGCGGCAAGGCGAAACTGGAGGCAAGCGGCGGCATCAACGAAAGCACACTGCTGCCAATCGCCGAGACGGGTGTGGATTACATCTCGATTGGTGCGATGACCAAGGATGTGAAGGCGGTGGATCTGTCGATGCGCCTCAGTCTCTGAAGACTGCACGCAATAAAAAACGCCAGCCTGGTTGAGGCTGGCGTTTTTGTTTCAGACCACCAGATTGTTCATCTCGCAGTACTCGTCCCACTCGACGCCCAGTACTTCGGCGGCCTCTTTATGCAATACGAGACGCTGCGCCTCGAATTCTTCAGGAGTGCTCGTGTACTTGAGCGTCAGCTCCCACGGCTGCAAGCCCTGGGCCTCGGCTTCATCTTCGAACGCCCACTGGATCTGGTCTTTCTGATCATCGGGACTCAGGTCCTTGATCTCTTCTTTCAGATCCGGTACGTCCAGGATGTATTTCTTAAGCGCTTCTTCGTGGCGTTGCTCTTGAGTTAATTCGGTCATGGCGTTCTCGCTGATCGTAAGAATGGAAGATGGATCTGGATCATCAAGGATCTCTCTGACGCGGTTAGCCCGGCCTTCGGAACCATTCGGGATCATCTGAAAACTGCTAAGCGATGCTCATGCAGGCACCGAATATAGGACGTTTGCATGACGAATTACACGGGTCTTTACATCTCTCCCACAAAAAGCTGACCTGCGGAACATAAATCCGCATGGCAATGAGCGGGAGTGAGGAAAACGGTGGTGCCCGAGACAGGAATCGAACCTGCGACCTTCGCGTTACGAATGTATTTTTTATTCATTGAGTACGGGGCAGGCCCAGCATATTTTGCAATCAAGTCAGGTTGAGTCCGCCAAAACAGAACCGTATAGTCGTTTTTGCTGCCACCTGTCACGGACGTTCCGGTATGACAACCAGGATCCCCAGCTAGGGATGGTCTGAAGTAGTCACGCTTTTCTGGCTGACTTCAGCCTCCGCTGATTTTGAAAACGGCGAATCGACCAAAACGATCAGATCATCCGCGTATTTCTGCGTTTTTAGCCGCCGCGAGCACCTCG